>JAFUMV010000120.1 GCA_017482485.1 Lachnospiraceae bacterium | reverse complement strand
GAATCAACTAACTATAGTGTGTTAAAAAAGCGAAACCGTAATTTCGCTTCTTTAAGATATCAGAAAAGGAAATATCTGTCTGTCCAAATTCGACCTCGCTGTCCCAAATGGACATTTAATTTTTTCTACTCTCTTTTCTAAAAGTGCGTCTAATGTTGAAAACATATAATTTCTGTTCAACTATAAAAAAACTGAAATTTATCTTTGCTTTACTATTTCTAATAGTTTTCTCACATAATCATCTGCATGGTTTATTGAAAACTCTCCATGATACATATTAGGCAGAATTTGTATAAAACTATTCTTTAATTTATCATGAATTATTGTAACAGATTTTCTCATTGCATGATTTTCCTTTTCTCCGACAAAAATATGAACATTTGCTACACAGTCTCCAATATTTTCTTGTAATGAGTACATTGAATTTTCCTGTAAAAAGGCTATCATATCACTCTTTGAAATACCACAAGTATCTTTATAATAATCATCAAACAAATCTGGCTTTATTCGAAGTGATTTGAATTGTAATTTTGAAAACCATTTATAACTTATCAAACCATAACAACTTCCGAATGCAGGTTTAATCATGGAATATGTAAATTTTGAAGGTATGACAAGTGCACTCTCCACTATGGCATACTTACATATATCCTTGCTTTGAGACAAAATTTCAAGTAAAATCTGTCCTCCTAGAGATAATCCTCCAATTAGCAAAACGGAACCACCAAATTTACTATTTATAAATTCTATAATCTCCGAAGCATTATTCTCTATCGTTGTAAATGGTTTATCACTGCCTGCATGACCATCTAATATAGGCAAAATTACATGATAATCCGTTTGCAGTATTTCAGCAACTTCTTTGTAATTCCACCATGACAAACCACCTCCGTGCAAGAGAATGATTACATCATTATTTTCTTTCCCATGTTCTACATAATTCAACCTCTTTCACCTCTGCACCAAATTCAAAGTTTCCGTTTTCTTTTATATAGATGCTTTTTATCAACAACACAACTCCGAAAAGGGAATTTTTCTATGCTGGCTTGGTTTACAATACAACGCCCAATAAAGCAACCAATCCGCCAACCAACAGCGCCACCGGCAGACCGATCAACTGGCCTTTCATTCCACCTATGAGATGGAAACCGTAATTCAAGTAATCTTTCTCCATATCTTCCGTGCCGGGAATACGAAAACCATTGTCAGTACACCGGTTCCTATGTGTTTTTATTTATCTTCTGCGGTCTGCTGTTTTTGCTTCAATATTTCATTGAGCTTTTCTGTATTTCTTTTGGTTGTGGAATAAATGATTGCCCAGACCGCCAAATAGCCAAAAACAAAAATACCGGAAAAAATCAAAATTGGAGCCGCTCCCCATTCCAGCCAGCCATTGAGCAAATAGGTACCCAGATAGCTGATATATAAAACGCAGCCATGAATCAAGATTGCCACCATCAGGGGCAGCCGTTCAATCTGATAGATGACATTCATGCCGCCCACAATAAAGGCAAGGGCGGATAAAGAGAATATCCCAAGGCAAACCTGATTGACTGTCAGGGTCTGCACGGCATCTTGCTGCTGCAAAATCAGATATAAGATCGCCAAAACGATCGGGCCAAAACCGCAGGCAATCAAACCACGGCGGAAAAATTCCAAAACATTCTTTTTCATATTCCTTCATACCTCCTTCTGATTTCCGCAAAGCACCGTCTGGAAACATAGTCCCGATAGCCGCATTGAAACACGGCGTCCACACCACCGCTGAACGCTGCATCAAATCGCAGAATACGATGTTCATTGGCGAGGGTAGATTTGTTAATGCGGATAAAATAAGAGGGCAAAATATCCTCTAAATCACGAAGCCTGTCTTGGATGCGATAGTGGTTGCCCTTGGTATCAATAGCAATCACTTTTCTATCGATAATGGTGATACATTCGATTTCTTGAAATGCCAATTTTCGCATCTCGTCATCCCTGTATCCCATCATGCAGTCCACACCGGAAAAGCTGCAGACAAGGTCTTCTATCTGCTGTGTCAGAGAGGAAGGTGCATGAACGATCGCAATTATTTCTTCTTCCACATTTTTGTCGATAATGAGTTTGTATTTCATCGCCTCATATCCTTACTGTTTTTTCATTTGACGTAGGAAACAGAACACAGCAACTACCGTGGTAAATACACTATACACGAGAATCGGCAAAATGTACGCTGCTGCAACCTCAAAATTTCCTCTAAATAACGCTTTTTCCATTTCCGCAGCGTAAACAAATGGAAGTGCATTGGCTATTTTTTTGAAAGAACCTCCCACAAGATTCAAATCAAACCATACACCTGAAAACCACGCAGAAAGATTGGTAAGCAATGCGCCGCAAATACCACCAACCTGCTTAACACCCAAAACGCTGCCGCACAAAAGGCCCAAGGCAATATTGAAAATCGCCATGGGGATGATCCCAATTATAGCATAAATTACGTTTACGTTAACAGTGAGTCCCAAAGAAATTGCAAACAGATAGCAGATAACTGTCTGTCCGATGGCGATGGGCAAAAGCGGGAGCATATACCCTATGATAAAGTCAAATCCCGTAAGAGGTGTTGTGTACAATCTCTGCAAGAGAGCACTTTCCCGGTCTTTGGCAATCAGTGTTGCAGAAAACAGTGTCATGAACGACAATCCGAATACGGTAATGCCCGGAGTCAGTGTGTCAATTTCAAACAGGCTCACCGGAATATTTGCCTGAATAGCACTAAGGAGCAATAGCAAGACCAAGGGAAAACCCAGGCCAAAACCAAGATTGATCGGATCACGCAAAATTTCTTTTGTGCATCTTTTTGCAAAAGTCATCATTCTCATACTGCAGCCTCCTTCACCATGGAAACAAAAGTTGTTTCAAAATCATTGGTTCCAGCTTTCCTGTTCAATTCTTCTACTGTTCCTACTGCAAGAAGTCTGCCACTTTTCATGATACCGATCCGGTCAGAAAGCGCCTCTGCTTCTTCCATGTAGTGTGTCGTCAGGATAATCGTCACTTTGCCTTTCAAAGAACGAATTACTTCCCAGAGATCATGTCTCGCAATGACATCCAAGCCAAGGGTAGGTTCATCCAGAAACAGAATTTGTGGTTCGCTGATCAGTGCCATAGCAATGCTGACTCGGCGTTGCCAACCACCGGATAGTTTACCGGCTTTTCTCTGAAGAACGCTGTCCAGGGCAAATTGTCCGGCAAGCTCCCGAATCTTTGCTTTCATTTTTTCTTTGGAAAAATCATGGATGCCGCATATCAGCTCCAGATTTTCTTCTACAGAAAGATTGGACGCAACAGCGGTCTCCTGGGGAGATACACCGATCAGCCGTTTTACCTGTTCCGGTTCCTTTGTAATGCTGTAGCCACCTACAACAGCATCCCCGTCCGTGGGTTTGGTCAGGCAGGTTAGCATTTTTATGGTTGTGGTCTTTCCTGCACCATTAACGCCCAACAGAGAAAATAATTCACCCTGCTGAATTTCTAAATGGAGCTTGTCCACGGCAGTTAAGTTTTTGTACTGCTTGACAAGCTCCATTGTTCTGATTGCTTCCATTTGTGTTATCCTCCATTTCGGTTCATTTGCGAGTACATCATAGCAAATAAAAATGGAGAAATGTTGATTTTTGTCTGTTCGGTCGTTTCAGATGTCTTATCGGTGAAAGAACGAAAAAGGCAATACCCGGTTATAAAAACCAAGTATCGCCAATTTTGGTTGTTGCACACTGTACAGCAACTGCCCGATGTCAGTAGTTTTCTTATACTGTCTTATTGGAAGCGCCGCCACTCGGAGTCCTTCGCATCCATGATCGACACAATGCTGTCGGTATAATAATGATTGCTCCCTAATACGCTCTTTAAAATAACTTATATGCTACAAATCACGATTTTTTATTGATATGCTGTTTCAGTCAAAATAAAGGATTTTGTGAAAAAAGGAATGATTATCCAAAATCCCGCAGCCCCGCTCAAATATAGTATTCTGAGCCAATCTCCCGGATATCATAGGGAGTGGTCTGGTAAACGTAGTAATTCAGCCAGTTTGTATACAAAATATTGCAGTGAGATCTCCAGGACAAAATCGGTCTCAGGGTTGGATCATCGTTGGGATAATAGTTTTCCGGTACATGAATCGGAAGCCCTCTTTTTACATCTCTCACATACTCGTTATGCAGTGTGTAACGGTCATATTCCGGATGTCCCATGGCAAAGATCTGTTTTCCTTCCTTGGTCATGCACAAAAACACACCAGCCTTATCGGACTCAGCCATAACTACCAGGTCATCGCAGCTATGGATTGCGCCAGCCGGAGTTGCAGTGTGACGGCTGTGCGGAATATAGAAAATATCATCGAATCCTCTCACCAGCGGCACCTTGCGGTTCAGTACACGATGCTCGTATACACCGAACATTTTTTCATGCAAAAGAACTTTATCCAGGCCAAAATGATAATATAGACCGGCCTGTGCGCCCCAGCAGATATGGAAGGTGGAATGTACATGTGTTTTGGACCATTCCATAATTTCGCAAAGCTCCGGCCAGTAATCCACATCTTCAAAATCGATCTGTTCCACCGGCGCTCCGGTAATGATCAGCCCGTCATATTTATTTTCCTTAAGCTCATCAAAAGTATTATAAAACTTGTCCAGGTGAGTGGTGGAAGTATTTAAGGAAACATGGCTGTTCATTTTCATGAAAGTCACATCCACCTGCAGCGGCGTGTTGGAAAGAGAACGCAGCAAATGCAGCTCTGTGTCCTGTTTAATGGGCATCAGATTCAAAATACAAATCTGCAGTGGACGCATATCCTGATGCATCGCACGGTATTCGTCCATGACAAAAATATTCTCATGTTCCAGTATTTCTCTTGCAGGTAAATCACTTTGTATTTTGATTGGCATCTCTTATTCCTCCTTTGCCAAAAATTGATTCATAAATTCCTCTTCTGTAATGACCGCCACGCCCAGTTCCTTCGCCTTTTTATTTTTGGAAGAATTTGAGGTGCTGTCGTTGTTGATCAGACAGGTAGTTTTTCCGGTCACACTGCCGGTCACTTTGCCGCCCAGACTTTCAATCTTTTCTTTTAATGCATTGCGGTTTTCAAAATGGTTCAGACTGCCGGTGATCACAAAGATCCCTCCGGACAGAGGCTGTTGTTCTGTATCAAAGCTTTCCTCTGCAATCCTGACTTCCGGTAAAAGCAATTCCAGCGCTGTCCTGTTCTTTTTCTCTTCCCAGAATGCGTGGAACGTGTTCGCGATTACAGGACCTACGCCATCAATGCCGGACAGTTCTTCTGCAGGTGCAGCCATCATCTTTTCCAGATCATTTTTGAATTCTCTGCAGATCATTTTCGCATTTGCAAGTCCGATATTGGGGATTCCAAGGCTGTAAATGAGCTTTGCCATCGTGGTATTGCGGGCTTTTTCCAGCGAATCCATCATATTCTGATAGGATTTTTCTCCAAAGCCTTCCATTTCCACGATTTCATCCTTATAACGGTCCAGATGAAACAGATCCGCATAGGTATGCAGAAATCCCTTCGCCAGAAACTTCTCCAGAGTTGCCTCCGACATACCGTCAATGTTCATGGCATCTCTGCTGACAAACAGTGTAAAAGATTTTATTTTCTTCGCATCACAGTCAGGATTGGTACAGATCAGCGTTTCCGTATCATTTTCCCGGTTAATTTTCGTTTCAGCTCCGCATACAGGACAACAGCAGGGAATCTCAAGGCTGTCACTCTGTGTCAGATTCTCCGCAATTTGGGGAATGATCATGTTCGCTTTATATACAGTTATTCTGTCCCCGATACCCAGCTTCAGATCTCTCACAATGCTGATATTATGAACGCTGGCCCGACTTACGGTAGTACCCTCCAGCTCCACGGGATCAAAGATCGCTACCGGATTGATCAAACCGGTACGGCTGGCGCTCCACTCAATTTCCCTCAGTGTGGTCTCCGCCAGTTCATCCGCCCATTTAAAGGCAATTGAATTCCGCGGAAACTTCGCCGTAGTTCCCAGAGAATCTCCATAAGCAATATCATCCATGACCAGTACAAGGCCATCAGAAGGCACCGAATAATTCTTTACTTTTTCTTCAAACCATCCCACATTTTCAAGCATCGTATCAGCAGTGACACCGCGATATTCTACAACTTCAAAGCCCTGTTCCTTCAAAAAAAGAAATTGTTCTTCTCTCGAATTTTTAAAATTCACGCCTTCCGCTTTTACAAGAGAAAAAGCAAAAAAGCGAACATTTCGCTTCGCGGTGATTTCACTGTTTAGCTGACGCACAGACCCTGAACAGAGATTTCTCGGGTTTTTATAACGGGCATCCACATCTTCGATTCCCGCATTTATTTTTTCAAAATCTTCATAGGTGATGACTGCCTCACCGCGCAGAATCAGCTCCCCTGTATAGGGAATTCGGTGGGGCAGATTAACAAAGGTTTTGGCATTGGGCGTGATGACCTCTCCAACCTCCCCGTTGCCTCTGGTGACTGCCTTAAAAAGCTGCCCGTCACGGTAAGTCAGCACGATAGTCAGTCCGTCCAGCTTCCAGGATAAAAGTCCTTTTTGATCGCCCAGCCACTGGGCAAGCTCTTCTCTGCTCTTTGTTTTTCCCAGAGAAAGCATGGGCTTTTCGTGGCGCTCCTTGGGCAGTTCCTCTACCGCTTCATATCCCACTGTTACAGTCGGACTTCCCGCCAAAACCACGCCCGTTTTTTCCTCCAGCGCAGTCAGCTCATCATAAAGCTTATCATATTCAAAATTGCTCATAATTTCGCGGTCTTCGGCATAATACGCTTTGGACGCTTCCTTCAACAGAGCAACCAGTTCTTTCATTCTCTGCATTTCATTCATGAATTTCAATCCTGCCTTTTATTTCCCGGCACCGTTTTCGGCCGGCTGCCGCTGCGGCCTGCATTGCCTAAAGCACCCGGACGGCCGCCGCTGCGATATGAGGTTTCCGAATTTCCAATATGTTTTTTTCCTCTGCTGTCATTTGCTGCCGTTGCTGTACGCCGCTTCTGGGAACTGAAATCTTTCCCATGTGCCTTTGCAATCAGCTCTTCTCTGTTTTTACCGGATTCCCCTTTCGCCGCACTCTGCTGCACATTATAATACAGTTCTTTTAGTTCAGAACCCACCACAGGACGGATTTTCCCCGGTTCCAGGTCACCCAGCATGATGTTGGCAACCCTCACTCTCCTGATATTAACAACTGTATACCCGCACTCCTTGCACATACGCCGGATCTGTCTGTTCAGCCCCTGTGTCAGAATGATGCGGAACACAAACTTGCTTTCCTCTTTTACAAAGCAGGGTCTGGTTTTCACTTTGAGTTCTTTGAGCATCACGCCCTCAGACATTTTCTTTAAAAATTCCCTGCTCATGGGCTTGTTGACACGTACCAGATATTCTTTCTCATGGTAATTTGCCGCCCGCATCAGACCGTTGATCAGATCGCCGTCATTGGTCATCAGAAGCAGACCTTCCGAATCTCTGTCCAGCCGTCCTGCATAGGTAACACGCACCGGATAATCCAGCACATCTTTGATCGTCACCTGCGCATGTTTGTCCTTTTCGGTACAGGTGACACCCACCGGCTTATAATAGGCAAGCACCACCTTTTTTTCCCGGCGGGCGCAGGGTTTCCCCTCCACTTCAATTCTGTCCAGATCATTCACTCTCATACCGGGCTCGGCAATTTTGCCGTTTACGACCACTTTTCCCTCTTCGATCAGCTTATCCGCATCTCTTCTGGAACAGATCCCCGTTTCTGATAAATATTTATTCAAACGCACTTTTTCTGTATTCGCCATATCAGTCTGGTGCCTCCACTTTCCATCATTTTACCGCGTTAATCACCAATTGCGCATGTAGGCACGCACCCCTGACTCATCACCCGCGTAAACAAAAGCTGGCAAATAGCCGTCCGCTTTTCACCAGCCTGAAATTTCTATTATCTTTTCTTTACGATCGCATTGACCAGCCAGATCACTATGCAGGAACCGATTGCCGATACAACAATATTTCCGATAAAGCCGCTTCCGGAAATGCCGATGAGCCCCAAAACCGCATTGCCCACAATACCTCCGATAATGCCCAGAATCACATTCCGAACGACACCGCCTTCATTATTCATTATCTTGCCTGCAATCCAGCCTGCAATACCACCAATGATTAAACTGATAATTAATCCCATAATCTTTTCCTCCATATGTATCAAGCAGCCGCCAACAACGTGTGCAGAACGGCTACTTTTCATTTTAGCACAGTGTCTTGAGGTTGTCACCACGTAATTTCTTTCTTTACATCTCCCTCAAAATCCACCCAGCAAAATTTTCCGTTTTCCAACGTCATATATCCGTGCCAGCTGTTCTGCTTTGGAATGGACACAGAGCCAGGATTCATGTATACATAATCCTCATGCTCATTGCAGGCAGGTACATGCGTATGTCCGCACAGCAAAATATCCCCTTTTTTTAAAGGCGGCAGTTTTTTTTCATCAAATAAATGTCCGTGTGTGGCAAAAATCATCCGATTTCCTTCTGTGATGATCGCATAATCCGCCAGCACAGGAAAATTCAGCATCAGCTGGTCCACCTCTGCATCGCAGTTTCCGCGCACACAGAGTATTTCATTTGTATATTCGTTGAGCATGGCACTGACGGCCTTGGGATCACATTCTCTGGGCAGATCATTTCTGGGACCGTGATAAAGAATATCTCCCAGCAATAATATCCTATCCGCATTTTCCCGTGTATAGACCTCCAAAAGCTTTCTGCAATAAAATGCCGAACCATGAATGTCCGATGCAATCAGCCATTTCATTTCACCATTTCCTCCTTATCGCAGCAGATAAACATATTCTTTTTCTGTTGACCGTTCCGGACAATATGCATAATTCAGTCCATGAAATTCTTTCATCGCTTCCGGCTGTGTGAGATTATATTCAGACAGCCAGCACACCATTTCTCCTCTTGCCATTTTGGCCATTGTGCCTTTTTGTACCACTTTTCCGTTATTCAGTTCTCCAAACACACAGGTGACCATTCTTACATTCAAATCTTTTTCCTGTTTGATATACGTTTCAATACAGCGACTGTACTCTTTTGAAGCAAGATTTAAAATAAATGGATCCCTGCATTCCTTTTGCTCTTCCGAAATCAGGAAATCATAGAGCCTGCCGTTCCAGAAATCATAAAGATCCCGGTATCCCCGGGGTGCGCCCTTGGCCTGCATTTCCAACCGATATGGCACCACGCCGTCCAACGGCTTTAACACACCGTAAAACCCTGACAGAATGCGAAGGTGCTTCTGCACATACTCCCATTGACCGTTGTTAAAAACTTTCGGCGCCATGTACTGATATTGAATCCCTTCGTAAGATAAAAGTGCCGGCGTCAGGTTTTTCCTTAAATCCATGGCCTGGATGCGTTCAAAATTCAATTCAGCGATCTTTTCATTGCAGCCCCAGAGGGCTTTGGCATCTGCAAAACTTTTGCTTTGCAGCCAGTTCTTCAAGCTTTCAGTCCGTTCAAGAAAGACAGGAAAATCATTCACTTCCATGGTGTCTGTATCCACATTCATTTTCTTGGCCGGCGATATGATAATCTTCATAAAAACTCCATCATTTCGTGCTCAAACGCCCGATATTTTTGATCAGCACCGAAATCGTTCCGTCTTCATTGGTGATGAACTCCACCTTATCCGGATCGCCGTATTCCTCCATGGGAATCGTGATTTCAATACCGGTATCCGTGGTCAGACGCTGCTTCTGGAACTTTTTGATCGTAGCCTCGCTTTTTGGCTCCACAACTTCATTGACCATATTGTATTTTTCCAGTTTTTCCTCCAGATCCGCCTGCATTTCCGGACTGTTTTTGAATACCTTCTCCTTGACTTCTTCTACCGCAAGACTTCCCTTTTCCTCCAGTTCTTCATATATGGCTTTTTTTATTTCCATCTTACGTTCGGTGTCATCATCGCCATAATACTTCTTATTCACCTGCTCCACAGCCCGGGTCACAATATCCAGCTTTGTTTTCTGAGACATTGGCGCGTGACACTCCAGAAACATTTCGGAAAAATAATTCTTCTTTTCTCCGTTAATATCATATTTTTTCTCCGTCAATATAATCTCGCCGTTTGAAAGATTTACCAGAAACGCTTCTGTGAGTTTTTGTCCCATGGAAGGCAAAATCGCTTTCTGCAGAATTATATCATTTAAATTGCCGCCTTCCTCCGTTGCCTTTGTGGCATGGGTATAGGAAGTTTTATAATTAAGTTTTAAAAAACCGAAATAGTCAATACCTTCACAGCCAAACACCACCACCGCTACATCGGCAGCAGGTATATCAATATTGGAATTCATGATGGCATAAAGCTTCTCACAGAGTGCTTTGCTGGTCTCCACGAAGTTATCCGCATGACAGCCCTTGATGAGCTCCATCACCTCGGAATCCTCCGAAAACTGGCAATGCTTTATGTCATCGCTTTCCGTAAATTTCTCTATATGTCCTTTTAAAAAATCGCACAGATTGGAACCCATATCGATGGGTTGATCGGAAAGCACCGGCATTCCTACCGCCGAGTCCATGATATGTACGATTCCAAGTTTCATGATCATATCATCTCTTAACATATTCTGTCTCTCTTTCGTAATTTAGCGTTGAGATGCTCCTTACAGGCATCGAATGACTCAACGGGTCATTTTCATTCATTTAACACAATATCCAGACTGACCGCTTCTTCTGATTCATACAGCGTCACAGCATATTTTCCCACGTTCCACAGCCAGCCGTTTTCGTCTTCTTCCAGTCCCTGTTGCGTCTCATCGGCCGAAAGTGCTACAGCCTTAGAGCCAAGCAGCAAATCCAGTTTTTCCTTATATCCGGAAATATCATCACCGGAAAGTCCCGCAAAAATCATCTCTACCGTCTCTGCCTCCCCATAACTGGTCACCACAAAGCATTCCCGGTCAAAAAGCATGGTCTGATAGCTTCTTCCGACCAGATAGCCATCCTCCGTCCGAGTTTCGCTGCCGCCGCCCAGCATGGCGGCTGCTTCTTCGTCCACTTTTCCCAGCAGCGCTGTAATGGCATCGAATTCTGATTTTAATCTGATCAATTCTTCCTGCTTCGAATCACTTTTCTCCGTTTCGTTTCCCTTCACGGAAACTACCGCATCATAATGCTCTCCTTCGTTCATACCGTGTGTCACATTTTGAACCTGACAGGCACTGCAGAATAATGACAGCATACATATAATAAACACAATTCCTGCTTTTCTTTTCATTTGCACAGCTCCGGTTCTTTGCTATTTCGGCATATCCGCCAAAATATGCTCCAGTTCTTCAAGATCCGCTTCTTTTGTTGCCCAGCTTGCAGCAAAACGAACTGCGTTATGATTTTCATCCACTTCCTGCCAGAATTCATAACTGACTTTTCCCTCCAGAAACTTTTCCTGCTCCTTAGAAAGAATCACAAACTGCTGATTTGTGGGAGAATCAATAAACAGAGGACAGCCTGCCTCCACTAAAATATTTTTCAGCTTCTGCGCCATTTCAATGGCATGTTTTGAAATTTCAAAATACAGATCATCCGTAAAAAGTGTATCAAACTGAATGCCCAGGAGTCTGCCTTTTGCCAGAAGCGCCCCCTGCTGTTTGATCAGCGTAAAAAATCCGGGCAGCATTTTCTTTTTCGGGAAAACAACCGCTTCCCCAAACAGCGCCCCGACCTTTGTGCCGCCGATATAAAAAGCATCACAAAGCTGTGCGATATCCTGCAAGGTCACGTCTGTTCCAACAGCCATCAGACCGTATCCCAGCCGCGCACCATCCAGAAACAGCGGCAGATTATAGGCCTCACAAACCGCTTTCAAGTCGGTAAGCTCTTTTTTGGTATAAAGTGTTCCGTATTCCGTCGGATGAGAAATGTACACCATTCCAGGCTGCACCATATGGGTATAACTTCCATCCCGGTAAAAGGCTTCCAGATATTCCTTTAAATTTCCCGCATCGATTTTTCCGTCCTTCTGAGGAAGCGTCAGTACTTTATGCCCGCCTGCTTCAATAGCTCCGGCTTCATGCACACCGATATGTCCTGTCACAGCGGCAAGGACACCTTCGTAAGGTTTTAACACGCCTTTGATCACTGTAGCGTTCGTCTGGGTGCCGCCCACCAGGAAATGTACTTCTGCCTCCGGACATCGACAGGCTTTGCGTATTTTTTCTTTTGCCGACTCACAGTAAAGATCACTGCCATACCCCAAAGTATGCTCCATGTTGGTTTCCATCAGCCTATTTAAAATTGAGGGATGCGCTCCCTCCATATAATCGCAGTTAAAATATAGCATTTTGCTTCTCCTCTTTATTCTTCTTCCGCTTAAAATAAATCGGGCAGTCTGATTATACCGTAATTAATGATCTTTTTCTACCATCTTCACGTGATATTTTTCCCGGAACGCTTCGATTATCTCCATGACAGTTCCGAAGGTAGGATCTCCGCCCGCGCGGAAGCAGTCGTTGTGCTGCCTCCTATATCCCCTGATAGAACCGCCGGGTGAAAGACCCAGGTATTACCAATAAATAAATGCCCGGTACACAGCATTCAAATCCGCATACCGGGCTCACTATTTCTTATTCTACAGTGCGTCATCAATCAGTTCCTGATAGAACATCGCATAATCTTTTCTCTTTTCCTTAATAAACTGAATCGCAGTGGAAGGATGTGCATTTAAAGTTCCGGTCAGCATGTAAGGAATGTCAAATCCCCACACCACCCCCTCTTCTTTCAGAGGCAGAATATGCTTTTCTACGAAGCTCATAATTGCAACCTTGTTGTATTTGGGGTTGCGCAAAAAGCTTAACAGCAGTTCCATGTAGCAGTTTCCGGCACCTCTGCCCATGCCGCTCACGGTAGCATCCAGATAGCTTGCGCCTCTTGACAGCGCTTCGATGGTATTGGCAAATGCCAGCTGCTGATTATTGTGGGCATGGATACCGATTGTCTTATTATACTTTTGAGCTATTTGCATATAGCGATTGGTCAGACGCTCCACCTGCTCCGGATAAAATGCGCCGAAACTGTCCACCAGATAAATCACATCCACATTGCTCTGCGCCAGCATCTCAAGGCCCGCCTGCAGATCTGCATCATTTACTTTGGACACCGCCATGATATTAACGGTGGTCTCATAGCCCTTTTCATGCGCATCTTCAATCATCTCGATCGCTGCAGGAATGGTGTTGATATAGGTAGCAATACGGATCATATCGATTACGCTGTCTTTTCTGTCGATAATATCCTTCTTGAAATCCGTACGTCCCACATCCGCCATAACGGAAATCTTCATATCCGTATTGTTATCTCCAACAATTGCGCGAATATCCTCTTCATTACAGAATTTCCACTTGCCGAAATTATCGGGATTGAAAATTTCCTTGGACGCTTTATAACCAAACTCCATATAATCCACTCCGGCTTTGATATTCGCCAGATATAAATCTCTTACAAATGCATCTGTGAATCTGAAATTATTCACCAGTCCGCCATCTCTTAAGGTACAATCCACTACTTTGACATCGGGGCGAACGGAAATCAACGAACCATGTCTGTCACTCATAATTAAAACTCTCCTCATTCAGTCGGTATACAATTCAGTCCAAGTGCTTTATCACTTTAAAGTGTTACGCTTTTAATTGCTAAATTGTCTTTCACTAGAATAATGCTCTTTTGTGATTTTGTCAAGTTTTATTTCGTCTTTCAACGTATCGTCTATACGGCCTTTCTTCATTTTCTCTGCGCTTCCAGCATATTATAAAGCGCATCATCTCCATCGCTGATCCATGCGTCCTCTTCGTCCGCATTCAGTCCCAGAAACTTTGCCAGCGTTCTTTCATCATCGCTGTTCATCCATTCATCCACATAATCATCAATCGCTTCAAAATCCAGCTTTCCTGCAAGATAAAGTTCTTTAAAATTTGCCATAAATTCCGCCTTTACATGTTCTTTTTTTATTCTGCAACTGCTGCCCTTAACACCGCTTCAACGCCTTCCAGTGTAGGAACCCCTTCCAGCATCTTCTTTCCATCCACAAAAAAGCAGGGCACATAATAATAATCCAGCGATTCTGCCAGTCTGGTGTTCATATTCTCATCTTCCCTGCGAATCGTCACAGCCCGATATTCTTCATGCTCTTCCATCAGCCGCTCCAGCATCTGGTTCGCTCTTCTGCAGTGGGGACAGCCTGCCATTACCATCATCAAAACTTCTTTCATCTGCTTTGTTTCCTTCCCTTTCCGCTGCATTTTTCTTCAAACACTGTATCCTGTGCTGCAGCATGCTTAAAAGTCCGCTCACTGAATTTTTGCTTGTCAATTTTATTATACACAATTCCAAAATAAAAACAACGCCCCTCTTTTAGACAATAAAGCCGTCTGTTACCGTTCACTCAATTCACAGTAACAGACGACTCTCAAATGCTGCTATTAGATTTCTCTCCGTCCCCCTCTCTGTTTCTGTATTCTCCAGGTGTTATTCCGAAATACTGCTTGAATTTACGGGTGAAATTGGTAGACTGTGCGTATCCGAGCATTTCAGCGATTTCCGAGACCCGATAGTCGGTTCTCAGCAACAGTTCTGCGGCATACTCAAACTTTTTGTCGTTAATATAATCAGAAATTTTGCGATTTGTCTGCATTTTAAACTGATGGCTCAGATTCGAAATGGACATATTAAAATAGTCCGCCACGATACTGACGCTCAGATCGCATGACTTACTGTTTTCATCGATAAAGGCCAGCACTTTGGATATCACATGCTTCTCTCTTTTCGCTTCTTCGGCGCTGCCGATATAGACTTTGAACTGCTCTCTGATTCGGCGAATCATCCGAATGGCATCACTGTTATCTTTAATCTCCAGAAGGCTGATATCCAGGACAGCCGATTCTGTGTTCAAGGCCAGCTTTGACTGCGCCTTATAATAGGTGTTCAGCACATCATAGTATAGGGAGGTATATAAAATCCGATTGTCCTCCTGCTCTTTGATCATATCTGTCAGCACATCCGTCAGCTGTTTTGCATTGTCAAAGTCCGCTTCCACTAACGCATCATACAGCGCATGAAGTTCTTTGTCCGGATAAAGGAAACTTTTGCCGCTCTTTTTTCCGGGTTTGCTGTAAATGATCTGTTTTCCGCTCTCCTGACATTGCTTCAGATTTAAGGAAACCGCCCCCAGGTAAGACTGATGAATTTTTGACAGCACCTCACAGTTTTCCCCGACACCGAAATAAAGATTCCAATTGACATTAACCTGAAACCAGTGAATGATCTTTGACAGTTCCTGTTCCAGCTTCTGCGCTGTATCCTGGGACATTCCGACGATGATCACCACAAAGTTTTCGGAGGCAATATCCACAATGCGGTACTCAAAGCCTGCACCCGCCTGTGTCTTAAGATACATCTCCAGTTTACCGCTGTGCGTTTCCCTTTCGTTTTTTGATGAAGCTGCAATTTCCGAGGAGAGAGCCACAATCACCCGGTAGTTTTTCGCATGCAGGAAAATGTCTGCCGCCTTCAAGCTTTCATGGAATTCTGCCGTATCACATTCCCATCCAAAGATAAGCTGCAGCAGCAGTTTTTTTTGCTGCTGTTTTTCCTCATTCAGACTGACCTGCTCCTCCATTTTGTTCATGACAAACCGAAACATTTCAAAACCGTCCAGAGCGACCGGAATATTCCTGACCTTCTCTTTGCAGTAATACTGCAGCTCCCTGATAGGCTTTTCATTATAGGAAGACAGAAAAAAGATCAGCATACTTCCTGTCAACAAAACCGCAGCGAGCATGACAAAAAAATAGTTCTGCCACTTATACAAATCCGCAAAAAGACTTTCCTTACTGATGGTTCTCACCAGCATGAAATTGCCGTCAGGCGATTTGGATGTGATTTTATAGTATTGAGAACTCCCTGCATATTCAGCTGCCTGATCAAAAGGAAATATATGATTTCCTTCTGCGTCCAGCAATACTGTGACTCCGTTATCAGTATTCAGAATTTCCAACAGGGTTTTCTGAGACAGCGAAAAAAGCCACCATTTTCCGATGCCTCTTTGAAAAACATAGTAAGGATTCGGGAGATTTTTTTCCACCGCATTTTTGTTCCAGACACAAATCTGCGGAGTATTTAAGCTGCTGAGCATCTCTGACAGCTTTCCCTCTTCTCCCTCTCCCATATAAAAACGGGCAAAGTAATGCAGGGAATAGGTACCTCCTGCCGAATATACTGTTCCCGGATTCTCCGTATCATAATAGAAAATATTTTCCAAAACAGAATGCGTCGCCACATCAGCGCTTAGCGCGTCAATGATCTCTTTCGACGTATAATTTTTTCGGATGGCATAGCTCTCCATATAGCCAAACTGCGAGTTATAATTTGCAATATTCCGCAGCCCCTGCAGCTCCCTCTCCAGTTCCATCATGGTAGCATCCAGCGAGTTTTGCGCCTGCTCGATGAGCTTATCCTGATAGATCCGGTAAAAGTTATTCAAAAACAAAAAACTGAAGATGGCAACCGGCAGAATCAAAACAGCAAGAAAACTCAGTGCAAAACGCCTGAAAGTCCTGCTTGTATGAATTCGTCTGTATTTCTCTTTCATAAACATCCCCCGTTTTCCCCTTTACTTCTGCCGATTTAGGAACAGCTGCACTGAACCCAAACCGGCACCCGGCCCCAAAATCGCTGTGCGATGGGCCGGATGCCTGATTTCACAATATTATATCCATTCTGCGCGATCAAAGCACAGATCTGTTGCAAAGGATGCTGCCGCCCGTTCTATTCTTTAGAACTCTGCATCACAGAATCCCTGCCACCATTCGATCCAGTCATAGTACTGAACCGCCTTGAGCTGCTCCAGATGAGCTTCCCAGGAAGCATCGGTAATACCGTCCATCACGCTTGTTGCCACAAACTGATCCAGATATGTTTCCAGCTCTGTTTCCATAAACGCTCTTTCAGAAAGCTTGTCCGGATCTGTCATTCTCACCGGTGTATACTCCCGGCTCACATAATCCAGTACCTGCTGAACATAGTAAGGACGTTTCCCCACTGAAAAATCCTTTCTGGCACTCTCATCCGATCTGAGAACAGGACCGAGACCGCCGCCCAGCAGAGCGTAAGTATAACTGTAGTTTGTGGAAGTCCATCCGGAAGGTAACTCTCCCTCGTAGGCCATCGTGTAAATTTCACCATTTTCATCGATATCCCAGGTTTCGCCCTGATTACCATAACTGCAGGTATACTTCATTTCAGTGGAGCTTGCCAGATAATTATAGTAATGCAGCGCCGCCTTTACGTTTTCAGTATCAGCCGATATTACCACAGTGTCCGGCCAGGATGCAAGCGATTCATAGCTGCCTGACTGAACAAAATCCACGCCTTCTATCGCGTTAAAAGGTGTGAGCAGCGTATATTGTTCCGCAAGCTCGCTGCCCATGTAGGTACTGGGTGCCCACCCCGAAAAAATTCCTACCCGGCCGTCAGCCAGCTTCGCATTCCACTGTTCATTTGTCTGTGAAAAGCCTTCCACATCGATCAGACCGTCCTCCTCCATGCGATGCAGGTATTCCAGATAGGTCCGCATTTCGTCTGTGTCAAAAGTGGGAACCACTTTTCCGTCTTTTACCATTTTGGCAAAATTCAGGAGACCATTGCTCTGGCCGGCAATTCCAAAGTAGCTGCCGAATTCATAAATCATGCTGGCATAATGGTTCTGGCAAAATCCATAGGGAATTTCATCGGTAGTATCTCCGTTTCCATTCATGTCATTGTCGCGGAATGCACACAGAACCTCATATAATTCCTCAGCGCTTGCGGGCATATCAAGACCAAGCTGATCCAGCCAGCTCTGATTGATGTACATGATACCTCTTGCCTGTCCGTTGTAATCAATTGCGGCATTGGACATCAGTGACCGGATAGAGCCGTCCGCCCAGGTGATGGCTTCCATTGCTCCGTTGATGACCTGATAGTCTGCATATACGTTCGGTGCGTAGGTCTCAAGCAGTCCGTCTTCAGATAAATCATAAAACAGATCCATGTTCTTTGCAATTATGTTGGAATCAACCAAACCGATCATCATATCCGGCATGTCGGATGCCAGCATGGTGCTCACTTTCTCTGTCTTTGTTGCAGAGTCTATGGGTATCCAGTTAACTTTGATTCCTGTAGCCTCCTCCGCCATTTTTACAGCGGGCTTTTCCGAAAAATCTTCGCACATATCCGCATCATTTTTGCCTATAGCAATCGTTAATTGGGTGCCGGCAAATGCGTCAACTGCGATCTCTTCGCCACTTTTAACTTCCTCCTCCGGCTGTGATGTTGAATCTGTAGTTTTCTTTTCGGTTTCCTCGACTGCAGAAGCGACCTCTGTCTCCTTCTGTTCCTGCGTGTTTGCGCAAGCAGCAAGTGAGGATGTCACCATAGCCAGCCCCAACATCAGTGCAACCATTTTCTTCCTCATGAAATTACCTCCTTAAAAAATTTATATTTTGGAACTGCAGTGAGCTCTCCTGCAGAAATTCCCGCTTTTTTGTCATCCCTTAATGGAACCGATCATCACTCCCTTGACAAAGTATTTCTGTACGAAAGGATATAGGCATATGATCGGTGCTGTGGATACGACAACCGCGCCATATTTTATAAGCTGCACCCGATCCGTCAGGCTATTCATAAGATCCGGATCAACCATCTCTTCCGCCAGACCGCTGGCTGCTGAAGCTGTCAGCAGACATTTTCTCAGCTGCAGCTGCAG
>JAFUMV010000119.1 GCA_017482485.1 Lachnospiraceae bacterium | reverse complement strand
GTTCCTGCGGGAACATCCGGGCTATGAGCTGACCCAGACCACCACCATCGGAGATTTCTGGGTGGGGAAATGGCTGGTCCAGCAGCTGCGGGCCTATGAAAAGGGGACCCTCAGTCCGGAACGGAGCCAGAGGATCGCGGATATGGTCCGGGAGACCGGGATCTCCACGGAAACCAAAACGCAAAAGCACTGGAAAGACCAGTTCGCCGAAGCGAAAAAGCTGATGGATGCCCATGGAAGCTGGCGGATCGAAGCGGAGACCGCCGGAGACAGGCAGACCATCCGCTGGATCAAGCGTCAGCTTCAACGGATGGAGGAAGGAAAGCTTCCTCAGGATCAGGTGGACTTGCTGCAACGGTCGGGGATCCGTCCTGAAAAGGATGATACGCCCTGGATGAAGAACTACCGTCTGGCAGAGCAGTATCACAGGGAACACGGTGATTTGAATATCCCGGTGTCCTATGTGACAGAGGATGGCGTGCGTCTGGGTGCCTGGCTCAGCCGGCAGCGGAGCCTCCATGGTAATGTGCCGCCCCTGAAGGGGCTGACGGAGGAACAGACCGGGCTGCTGGAAGCCCTGGGGATAGAATGGAATCCCCAGAGGGCACCCTTTGAAGCGGGCCTGCGGGCGGCCGGAGCATATTATGCAGAGCATCAGCATCTGCATGTCCCGGCAAATTATGTGGATGAATCAGGCTTCCCCCTGTATCGCTGGATCGTGGATATCCGTAAGCGAAAGGATACATTGGCGGAGGAGGACGTGGCTGCCCTGGATGCCATAGGCTTTGAGTGGCGCAAAGGGGCAGATGTCCGCAGAGACGCCGTGTATGCGGAAGTGCAAAAGCATATTGAATCGGGCGGCGATCTGGATGTGCCGTTCCGCTATAAGACCGCTACCGGATTTCATCTGGGCCGGTATGTGGCGGGCTTTCGGAAAGAGTATCAGAGCGGCTGCTATTATTACCTGACCCCTGAATTTGTGGCGTATCTTGGAGAGCGCGGAATGAAGTGGGGCGTAGCGGCAAACGGGGGACAAGAAAAAGCGGACTGTGAATAAGGGAGCCCCTGATGTAGGAGAGACTACGTCAGGGGATTTCCTGTTTTATATGGAAAATGTAATCATATCAAGGTTGGTGGTAATGAAAAATGGTCAATAGAACGTGGTTTGACACACTGTATACCGAAAACTATGAGCGCCTGAAAAAGACGGTATGGCGATCTCTGGGCAGTGAGGCCATCGCGGAGGAGATCGTGCAGGAGGCGTTTTTGATTTTGCTGTGTAAGATCGACGAGGTCAAGGGGCATCCCAACTGCAGTGGCTGGCTCACTGTAACGGTAAAGAATCTGATGAAAAACGAGATGAAGAGAGCCGGAACGAAGCGTGAGGTCTCCCTGACCAGTGAACCGATAGATGAAAAAGCGTACACAGAGATGGAAAAGCTGGAGGATGTGCTGCCTGCGGGACTGGGTGATGATGAACGGCAGATCCTGATCCTGTATTTCGACAAACAGCTGTCCTACAAACAGATCGCGGAGAAGCTGAAGCTCCCGGAGGGGGCCTGTCGAACAAGGCTTTACCGGGCAAAGGAGCATGTGAAAAAAATTATGCTAAAAAATAAAAAATCCTGTGACAAAAACGGTTCCTGGATAAATATATGGGCAGGGAGGTAATTTCAGATGTCTGAGAATATGTTTAGATCGCAGAAAAACAGCGATGAGCGTATCGCTCAAATCCAAAAGCATCTGGCAGAGTGCACACCTGAAAGACTGCAAGATGAACTGGATGATCTCATTCTGTCAACAGATGGCTCAGAAGCGGATATTGCGCTCATCGACGCATATCTGGCAGAGCTGGATAAACGGGTGCCCCTGGAGCCGGAAATCACGGTGGAGGAGTCTCTGGAAAACTTCCATGCAAAGCATGGGCGGCTGGAGACGATGCAGGAAACCGTGCAGGAGCCCGCAAGGAAGCGGCGCAGACCTGCAAAGTATTTTCTCCTGATCGCCGCAGTGATCTGCCTGGTGGGGCTGCTTGCGATGCAGGCCACAGGTGCCGAGCTGTTTGGCAGCCTGGCCCGTTGGAGCGATGAAACCTTTGGCATATCCTTTGGATATGAAACGGAAGCCATGGATCGGGACCCCGAGTACGCACAGCTTCAGCAGGCGCTGGAGGATGCCGGGGTCACCGTTCCACTGGTGCCCAGGTATTTGCCTGAAGGGTATGTACAGACGGAGTTCTCTGCTTTGGAAAATAATGAAGTTCTATTTGCGTGGTATGCATGCAATGATGCAGGATTTGGGATTCAAATTAAAAATAATGAGGTAAATCCAGAAAACGATACACAGAAGACGGATGAATCACCCGAGAGTATTATAATTGATGGTGTGGAACATTATATTTTGGTGAACAATGGTACATACAAAGTGTCTTGGGTAAACGAAGGGTATACATGTGTTCTTTATGGTGTGACTGAAAAAAGCGAGCTGTATACTATAATTGAATCGATTTATATGGAGGATTTATCATGAAAAAACGGGCTGTTCGTTGGATAGCGGTACTCGTAGTGTTGGCCCTCGCAATTGCGCCTATGACTGCCTTTGCAGCAGAACCTCGTGCAAGCGCATATATTGATACGACCACAGTGGGAATCGAACGGGTAAGCAATGGCGTGAAGGTAGGGTTTACCATTGCGGCAACCGGTACAATGAGCAATGTTGGTGTTACTACAATTCAGATTTATACGGCCGGTGGAGACTTTGCCAAAGGCTTTTATTATTCCACGACTTCCGGTATGATGGGATATAATCGAGTATTTTACGGAAATTCCATAACCTGGACTGGTGCGGATTCTGGCACCAGATACTATGCGGTAGTCACCTTCAAAGCATCCAACAGCTCCGGCAGCGATACCCATACCATGATCACGGGTTATGCTTAAATGAAAAAAATCTGTGACAAAACACGGTCATGGATACATATATGGATGGAGGTGTCCTGCCTCCTTCCATAACCAGGCGGCGTTTCTGAAAGTTTTGTCGGAAACGCCGCCATTTTTCTGTTATTGTGTGATCTGCAAAATTCTGGGCCTTTAGAAAATGAGGGCTATCTATCAGACAGCCCTCATAAGTCAATTTTTGTATGGATTGTTCAGCAACAAAGCCTGAACCTCGTCATCTGACCAAAAATCATTTGAATAAAACGAAATATCTGCAATGTGCTTTCGGATCAAACGGAATGGTTTTTCTGTGTTATCATATACATGACAAACATCGCAAACGGAAACAAAATCAGGAATATTGGCAAGTGCCTTCTTATATCTGCGGCGAACAGTATCATCGTCCACAGGATGGCCACCAGATTCAACTCTTGCGTGTACACGCTGGACATTTAGTTCAGGATCACACGTCATGATGAAATAGCCACGGATAAAATAGCCCTTTTCCTTTGCTTCCCGGAGCATATTTAATTTGCGTTCAGTAGAAAGTACAGTCTCAAAAGAAAAGGTCTCTCCTGCGTCAATATAATCATAGCGCAGTTTATCTGCTATGTTTGCAGCTTCAATATTCGTGATACCTTGTTCTTTTTGAATGTCATCTGCGTTGATATATGGTCCTTTAATCCATTCCTCTCCTGTAATTGTTGATTTGCCCGAACCATTCGGACCTGCAAATACAACAATTTCAGGTTTCTTTTCATTCGTCTGCATAAACACGCCTTCCATCCG
>JAFUMV010000118.1 GCA_017482485.1 Lachnospiraceae bacterium | reverse complement strand
TTGATAGTTTTGTAATATTTTAAATCCGACAAAAACTCGCTCAGATCCGCACCGCCATAATTGGTCAGCACAAAGATCACTTCCTGAATATCCTCCAGATCATTCACAAATCCAGAAAACACCTTACAATATGTGTCGATCAGCGGTTTGATATTCTTTAAATCGCTTGTGCCGATATTGTTGTTTGAGAATGCGAAAAAAGGCACTTCACCAATACCATGTTCAAATCCATATGTTTCTTTTACGGTTCCGTCAGTCGCTATCACCGTAAACATGTGAAAAGGTAAAAGATCATCTTCAATCGTGTGCCCTGCCTCCACCGCATAAGCTTCGCAGATTGTATCATTCCAGTATTCATAAACGTCCAGTTCCTTGCCATCCTCTGTAATATCATGATAGCAGCGCAATACGCCCTTTAATTGCTTTTCGAGGCTTTTATCCCAAATCGGAATCACCTGTGCAGAAGGAACAACCGCATATTTGTATGTGCCGCTTGCCTTGTCTCTCCAAACATGAATCCATCCAACAGATGCATTTGAGGCATTTATACACAAGTCCTTGCAGACTTTTGGATATTTGTCCCCAAGAAAAGACTGCAGCGATTTATTGGCTTTCTTGTTTCCCAGATCAAACAGTGGCGGAGCAGTGAACATATATGCAGCCTTCTGATTTACCAAAAGACCGTGAAAGTTAAATGGAATCCGGTTATCCGCATTCCGCAGCGGTGTTTCCCCCTCCTGTTCCGCCTTCTGCTTTTCTTTACGCGGCGGATCCAGAAGAATATCTGTTTCATTCCTGTAATATCGTCCAGCGGTTTCGGCGTTCTGGATGAAATTCACATGCCTTTCCACGTGATTTTTAATTAATTTTTTTACAACTTCTATTTCCAAATTTCTCACCTCTATTTCAGAACCGAAATACCGGATGGCTTACGGATGATGGTGTATGCCATATAGCGCAGCGCATCCAATGCGTGATCATGCTCCTTAACCGGCTTATCTTCGCCTTTTTCAGCGGCCTTTGCATCCCAAATATAGGAGGCAAATTCTTTGATCAGATTCTCGCAGCTTTCATCAATCAAAAAGGAACCCTGGTTCAGCAGCGTCGCCACGAAACGGATTCCATCCAAAACATCATTTTTTGCTTTTTTCACTTTATATCCGTCCTTTTCCAGCTGCGCCTTAAAGCTTGCCGCAGCCGGATCCAGAATCACCGACCGGATTTTAATTCCATCAAGCCAACGTGTCAAATCCTGTGAAAACTCAGCATCCGTCTTCTGCCGGCCCTTATCCCTTCCGGAGTAATAATATTCCTTTCGGCAATACCATTTCCCATCGGCTGCCTTATTCCACAGCAGGAAAGCCGTGGGATTCTGGGTGCCATAATCACAGCTCACGTAACGCTCGTCCGTCCAGAATTCATGTCCCGTCCGCTCTTTGTAGGCTACGGCCAGCGCATCCGCATCAACCACATGTTTATCCAGGTCGAACATATCATAGATGATTCCCTCGGCCATCGCCCAGAGCCCCATGATATAGCGTTTGAAGAACACACCGCTGTACATGGAACGGTATCTCGCCTTGATCGCTTCGGAAAGGCTCAGGTTATCATCCATTGTGAAATGGACATATAAAATTCGTTTAAGCCCAGGATCTTTATGTTCCTTCTCTGCTGCTTCACGGATTTTCCGAACCTTTTCTCTGCCCAGATAACTGATGGATTTGTCGATCCAATTGACCTTGAACCAGTGATATGGTCCGTCAGGGTTGCAGTTAAACCAGTACTTTGATCCATCTACTGAGCATCGGCCTGTCGCCTGATTCACGAAGCTTTCCGGCATCAGGGCAACTTCATCAAAAAAGACCCCAGCCAGAGTAATTCCCTGAATGAGATCCTGTGATCGTTCATCTTTACCGCCGAATATGTAAAAGTAGTTGGTCACACCATTTCTGGCGATTTCCACCATATTGTCAGCACGATGGTCCAATACCTTGAGACCTCGGCTTTTCAGCATCAGCTTCAGCCAAAACAGCACATTTCTGCGGAATGAACCGATGGTCTTTCCACACATCGCGAAGTTCTGACCATTGAATGTTGTCATTGACCAGAACACGAAGGAAAGTGACATACTCACCGTTTTACCGGATCGGATCGCGCCATCGGCGATAATGCCGTCATAGTCCTTCACCGGTGAGGTATCACACCACCAGTTCAAAACTTTTCGCTGCTTCTGGGAAAAAGGTTTGAACTTAAATATCTGTTTCTTCATCCGCCCAGTCCCCCGAAGCATTCCCCTTTAAAGCATCCACGAAACCATCATCCTCAATCTCATCAGCTTCACCCAGTTCAGATTTCTTCTTGATCGCTTCTGTCTGTGCCTGTTCTTTGTCTACCCTCGCACGCTGTTCTTCGTGATCCGCCTCCGTCCGATCGGACTGACCGGAATACTTGGCGATGGCTTCATAAGCCTTCACATTCCCGTTCAACGCTTCCCTGATCATGGCAGCGTTCACGGCTGCTTCCAGTGTACTGTCCAGTCCCAGAGACTCCAGCAATGGAGTCCATTCAGGGCTATCTATTTTTGCTGTCAAAAGGAGATTCAGTGTCTTCCGGAAGTCTGCTTTCCGGCGTCTGGCTTCTCCGGATGCTCTGCCGCCTTTGGCTCCATTTCTCGCCGCTTCCTCGCCGCTTCGAAACTGCGTAAGGCCACCTCTTTTTAAGTTTTCATCGTTCGCCATCACCTCACCTTCCTTATCTGGCTGTTTTGAAAATATAAAACCCTCTCGGGCCTTGTGACGGCCCTTTGTTCAGCATTCCGCTAAGAGGATGGGAGGTACTTCAAATGGACATGAAGTACAATGGACCCTGCAGGACTCGAACCTGCAACAACACCGGTTATGAGCCGGTCGCTCTCCCTGCTGAGCTAAGGGTCCTTATTCGTGGTTTTGGGGAAAAGAAAAGAAGCAGGTTAGTCCTGCTTCTTGCTAATGCATTGCAAATATTCCAAATACAATAAACTTAGTTCTATTTTTATTCGTTTTCCAAATGAATCTTTTACAAGAGCCACCATATTCTCCATAACATTCTTGCACTTTTCCTCATCATCCGAAGTCGAAAAGCGCTTTTTGTGCGTTGAAATAGAAAGTATCGCATTAACATACACCTTCTTGCCCTTTTCAACCTTAAAGTTATAGCAAAAAATAGATCCTACGGGCTCATTCATGTCACTGTTTAATTTATCCTGCGAATTATAAACATAACAATCCTTCTCTTTGGCATCCTCCTTCTTATTGTTGAAATAATAAGGAGCCTTTTGTTTCAACAAATGGTTAAAGGTACTTTTGCATTCGGGCTTAAATAACTCAGTTGATGAAGTTCCTCTATCATTCAATCCCTCAGCCCATTCCCACTCTGTATTTTCTTGTGGAAAATTATACGCCAATGTGACTGAGAAATCCTTAAACTGATAATTTACTTCTTGAGTATCCATCAATTTCACCAAGCAATCAGTTATTCCAGTAATAATTCTTTTTAACTGATTACCGGGATTAGTAATAATTTTTGCTTTTTCTGTGAGTTGCTCCTTTTCGTCATAAATGCTCGCTTTAAGCCTCTCGTATTTTTCATCGCATATTCTATCAATATTTTCAGATATAGTCCTTAAATATTCAATTTCACCCTGTAACACCTCTAGTTTGCCGTATTCTGATTTACTAGAATACCAATTATTTAGTAATACCATTCCTGCATCTGTTACACATAACACGATTGAAATTATAAATCCAGCTCTGTTGAGTTTCCCTAAATTATTTGTTATATGCAATGATTCTCCAAAATATGGGACAATAACAGAAAACCATATTGTCGGAAACGCAATTAGTACAGTATACCAAATC
>JAFUMV010000011.1 GCA_017482485.1 Lachnospiraceae bacterium | reverse complement strand
TGCTGCCTTTTCTGATGGCAGAAGGTCATCAAAAGACCTCTGCAACATATTGGTCTCTATCACATACACATATGCTTCTCTCTCAGTCAGATTCTCTTTGATGATTGCCGGAATCTCTTTGATTCCCGCAATCTTAGCAGCATTCCAACGATTATGGCCTGAGAGCATTTCATAGCCGTCTGCAATTTTCTGTACAATCACAGGAATAAGAACTCCATGCTCCTTGATGCTCTCCACCATATCATCAAGGCGTTTTCCCTCGTATAATCGGAAAGGATGATTGTGGAACGGAACTACCTTTTTCACATAAATCATTGTCTGACCATTATTAACCGGATTTATCATATCTTCCGGTGGACTGATTAAATCCACCGCATCCTGAAACACTTTTCTTTTTGGTGCATTAGCCTTCATCCGCAATCAACTCCTTTGCTAAATTCTGATACATTCTGCAAGCCTTTGTTCTCGGTGCATACTCTAATAATGGTTCTCCATAATAAACGGATTCTCCAACTTTTACCGTACTCGGAATCTTACTGTCAAAGATACGGAGTTTCCCATTGAATGTTTCTGCCACTTCCTCAGTAATAACTTTGCAGAGGTTGGTTCTCTCCTCACACATGGTCAGAAGAATACCAGACACGTTCAATTTGGAATTGACACGGTTCTTAATCTTTTTCACAGTCAGAAGAAAGTCTTCTAATCCTGTCATTGCCCAGAACTGCGTATCGGCTACTATTATCACTTCATCTGCAGCAGCAAGGGCATTGATGTTCAGAGTATTCAAAGATGGACACGTATCAATCAGAATGTAATCATATTCTTCTCTAAACGGTTCCAGAATACATGCCAGAATCTTCTCTGCTCCCATTTCCAGTCTCAGCTTCGCATCTACAGCAGACAGCACCTTAGATGATGGTATAAAGTCAACCCCTTTTCTGTTAATAATGTACTCGGCCGGATTCGGCTGTTCCTCTTCGTCCATCTGATTCATCATCAAGTCACCAATACTAATTTCAACAGTTTTTATATCCTCTACCACACATCTGGTGATATTTGCCGAACTATCAAAATCCACTACCAAAACATTCTTCCCTAATTTCTTCAATGAATATGCCAGGTTGTAAGTGGAGACGGACTTGCCGACTCCACCCTTCATGGCACCCAATACGATAATCTTTGCCATAATTACTTTCTCCTTTTCTTGCCATAACATTTACAATCTTCTGCCACCATCATGCACTGACCACATGGAGCATGGTACTCTACCATTTCCGGTTCTCTCGGAGTAATGATTAACTTGCCATCCTCACATTCCACCTGAATCAGACTGCCAATGTCGAACCCTGTCTGTTTTAACCAGTCTCCTTTTAAGATGATGGTCGGTGTGTCTTTATAGTTGTAACCACTCACGTTATATACTTTCATTTTTCTAAATTTCTTAAATGCCATAAAATTGCCTCCTTAGATTTGCCCTATTTTAGATTAGAATTTCAGACCTTGTATCGGATGCAGAATCATCCGAGAATTTGTGTTCATCAGCCCAACGGCACCACCTCCCTTACACGAAAAAAAGAACTGCTAACACTTCATCGTGCTAACAGTTCTTCTGTAAGTTCGGTTTATTATGTTTTATTTTTCTTCGTTCTTAATCCTATGGTAATCTTCCATATTGATGCTTAAGTCTACGTAAGAATCGGGCTTAGATTTTCGGTTGCTCAAGAGACACACAGTCTCAATATTCGCCGTGAAAGGAAACTGATCCACCGGTACGCACTTTACCGCTTCATACCCGTTTTCAAGAAATACTTCCAGGTCCCGTGCCAAACTGGTGGGTTTGCAGGAAATGTAGACCAGCTTAGGCACACCGTAAGCGATGATCTTGGCTAATGCTTTAGGATGGATGCCGTCTCTGGGCGGATCCAGGATGATGAAGTCCGGCTTTTCTTCGATGTCATCCAGAACCTTCAACACATCTCCGGCGATGAATTCACAGTTATGTAAACCGTTGAGCTCCGCATTTTTCTTTGCAGCCTCCACCGCCTCTTCCACGATTTCCACACCGATCACCTTTTTTGCAACGGGCGCCATCAGCTGAGCGATCGTTCCGGTTCCGCTGTAAAGGTCATAGACCACGCTGTCAGGGCTGCCGTTTTCATCCAGAAGGCTGCCCACATATTCTCTGGCGGTTTCATATAGAACTTCCGCGCTGTAGGTGTTTGTCTGGAAGAAGGAAAATGTGGAAATCTTGAATTTCAATCCCAGCAGTTCTTCGTAGAAGAAGTCCTGTCCATACAAAATCACCGTCTCATCACTTTTTACCGCATCCGCCAGGGAATCATTTTTAATATGAAGAATTCCCGCAATTTTTCCATCCAGCGGCAACGCCAAAAGCATTTCTTTCCAGCTTTCCAGGTCCACCTCCTGCTGCGTGGTGGTCACCAGCGCAATCAGAATCTCGCCCGTTCTGGAAGCTTTGCGCACCAGCAGGTGCCGCAGATAGCCCTGATGGGTATAACGATGGAAAAACGGAACTGCTTTTTCCTGAAAATACCGCAATGTCTCCGATAAAATCTGTCGATAGTCTCCATCCACAATCTGGCAGCCGTCTACCGTCACCACATCATAGAGGCTGCCTTTTTTATGCATGCCAAGGGACAGGGGACCATCTTTTACCTCATCTCCAAAAGAAAACTCCATTTTATTGCGATATCCGAAGCATACAGGGCTTCGTTTGACAGGCTCCATTATGCATTCAGAATTTTGCTTTTTTAAGACAGGTTCCAAAAGTTCATGCACCTGTTTTTCCTTGATTTTTACACTTTCTTCATAAGGCATGGAAATATAGCTGCAGCCGCCGCAGATGCCGAAGTGCTTACAGCCGTCTCCGGTTTCAGGGGATGTAGTTTCCAGCGGTCCTTTTTCCAGAATTTCTTTCAGTCTGCCTTCTCCGCGACCTTTGCGCACTTTAGTCACCACCAGCGAAATCCGCTGTCCCGGCAAAGCTCCTTTTACCACACAATATTCCGCTTCTGTCGCTTTCTCTTCCAGAGGTTCCAAAAGCACTGTCGCTTTATTGGGAAATTTCACCGTTTCCACAATGCCGGTTCTAATCTGTCCTTTTTTCATAAAGTCCTCCCTCGCTCAAATTCTTCAGACAACAGCCGCAACCCTCAAAAAAATCCTGGCTGCAAAAAAGCGGGCGCCCCCAAATCCGGGCAAAATACCTGGTATTCTGCCGGATTCAGAGTATCCCGCTTCCTGTCTTTTTACGTGGTAATGTCTGACACCTTGTTATTCTGCATCAGATTCTGTAACAGGAGTTTCTTCTGCTGCAGAAGCCTCTTCCTTCGTTTCTTCTGAGACGTCATCTTCTTCGTCTTCAAAATCATCATCGAAGTCATCATCAAAATCATCCAGATAATCCGGTGTCATATAACGATATACTGCATAAGCAATACCTGCTATCACTGCGACTGCACCGATAATCGCCAGCGCCCAAACGAGGCAGTTCTTCTTGCCGTCCTGTTCTTTTTTGAGTTCATTTAATTTGATTGCTGCCAATAATTCTTCCAGTTTTGCCATAATTGTAACCCTTCCTTTCTTATGCCGCGTCATCATGCCACTGATAAATCATTGCTACACTTCATGATCTGTAACAAATTATTATCTTTATCATACCACTGATTCTGTCTTTTTACTATCAAAATTCGGAATTTTATAATTTTTTCAGTTTTGCAAAACCGGCATACATGATCTTCTGCCCCACACTGTCAAACTGTATTGTGACCTTATAATCTCTGGGCTCGGAGACAATTGAGGTTACCGTACCATCACCGAATTTGATATGGCGTACCCTGTCTCCCACACCGTAATCAAGACTGCCGGTACCTCCAACGCCTTTCTGCACACCGTTGACACCATTTAAACTGCCGATTCCCTTTGCGATAAAGGGCTTGTTTTCCACAGCAGTCTTTCTGGGTTTCACCACGGCCTTCGGTTTTGCCATTCCTGCATAAGCACCTGCAGTGGAACCAAAACCGCCCCAGCTGTCGGAATTCTTGCTTTCTGAACTCTTACCTGACAAACTGCTGCCTGCCCCAAATCCACCGTTTCCGCTTCCCCAGCCCGAATTTCCTAAGCTGCGTCCCGAACCGTCTCCAAAACCGGAGTATTCATCATCAGAAACTTTCTTCCCGGAACCGCTGCCATATCCGGAAAATCCACTGAAACCGGAAAATCCGCTGAATTCTGCAGAATCATCATCTGAACCAAAACTGAACCGCCTGGAGCCCGGCACACGGCTATCCAGAAGATTTGCAGGAATCTCTCTCACGAAACGGCTCACCGGATTGTACTGTGTTTCTCCGCGAAGCATGCGTGATCTGGCACAGGTAATGGTCAGATCCTCCTTTGCCCGGGTGATGCCCACATAAGCCAAACGGCGCTCTTCTTCGATTGCGGTCGGATCATCATCGGTAATGCTCATATAGCTGGGGAACATACCATCCTCCAGTCCGGCCAGATAGACAATGGGAAATTCCAGACCTTTTGCAGAGTGCAGCGTCATCAAAAGCACTTTGTTATTGTCCGAATCCACACCGTCAATGTCTGCCACCAACGCAACCTCTTCCAGAAATCCGCTCAGTGTAGCATCCTCATGAGAAGCCTCAAAGGCTACCACCTTGCTGACAAGCTCATTGATATTGTTGATTCGATCCTCCGCCTCTTCCTCATCTGAATCCTGCAGTTCTTTTATATATCCGGTAGACTCGATGATATCGTTCATCAGCTCTTCCAGACTGTAAAACTCCAACTTGGAACGAAAAGACTGGATCAGCGTAACAAATGGCTCCAGCTTCACGGCACTTCTTCCAAGGCTTGGAATCTGATCAGCCTGCCGAAGCGCATCGTAAAAACTGATCTCATTCTCATCGGCGTACTGCTGCACTTTCGTGATGGTGGTTGCGCCGATACCCCGTTTAGGCACATTGATGATCCTGCGCACCTGCAAATCATCCTGACCGTTATCAATTGTTTTTAAATAGGCCAGTATATCATTGATTTCTTTGCGGGCATAGAAATTAACGCCGCCCACCACATCATAGGGAATGCCTTCCAGAATAAAACGCTCTTCCAGCAGACGGGCCTGTGCATTGGTTCGATACAAAACCGCACAGTCTCTATAGTCCGCCTCATGCCGTTTTTTCTTTTTGGAAACCTCATATGCAATATATTCCGCTTCCTCATTGGCCGTGTCAAACTGCTTGAAATGAATCTGAGTTCCTTCTCCTTTATCCGTCCAAAGCGCCTTGTCCTTACGCTCCACATTATTGCGGATCACCGCGTTGGCGGCATCCAGAATCGTCTGGGTGGAACGATAATTCTGCTCCAGCTTGATGGTGCATGCCTCTGAAAAGTACTTTTCAAAATCCAGAATATTATTGATATTAGCACCTCTGAACTTGTAAATGGACTGATCATCGTCGCCCACCACACAAAGATTGCGGTACTTCTGTGCCAGAAGACGCACCAGTTCAAACTGAGCCGTATTGGTA
>JAFUMV010000010.1 GCA_017482485.1 Lachnospiraceae bacterium | reverse complement strand
GCTGAAAATGCAGCCGAAGAAACTACAACAGAAGTTAAATCTGCCGTCAGCACAACCGACAGCCTGGCCGCTGCTTTGAAAGGCGAAAACAAGGCACAGGAAGCCGACTTAGCTGCACTTAAGAAACAACATCCGTTACTCTCTATCTTGCAGGTGACCACAGCCGGTAATGCCATGTCTTCCCATCAGCATAATATTGTCGTGATCAAAATCCAGAGGCATGATATACGGTCCCATAGGCTTACTGGACCATGCATAGCGCATTCCGTAACGATAGTCCAGAACATCATAGATTGCCCAGCTGAACAGATATCTGTCACCAATCTTGATCAGATCCGGAGCTTCGTTATAGAGGGACTTATCCTCGATCTCCGGAGACTTGCTCACCTGTCTGTACAGCATTTCAGACAGACATACCATTTCACCCACAAATTCTGCGGATTCGGGAGTGAGTGCAATTTCACTCATCATACATTTTCCCTGTCCGAAAGCCATATAGATTTTTCCGTCATCATCCTTCAGGAACACCGGGTCGATGGTTTGGAAATCATAGTCTGTTTTTGCTACCAGCGGTCTTCCCAGGATATCGTGATAGGTTCCCATCGGTTCATCACAGACAGCAATACCGATCTGCTGATCTGCACAGAACGCAAAATAGTAATAACCATCCTTTTCCACCATGCTGGGTGCCCAGGCTCCCCCATTCGCCCAGGAAACATTTTCGAAATCAAGAATTGTCACCGGCTCAGACCAGTTCTGTAAATCGGTGGAATGCCAGCAGACAAATTCCGCTTTCCCCTTTCTGCCGCCGCCCGTAGCGGTCATGTAGTAGTTTTCTCCGTCCTTTAAGATATACGGATCCCCTGCTTTTTCTTTGATGATTGGATTTTTCATGAATTTTTCCCTCCTTTTAATTATGAACTGTTTTATCCGAAAGTACGTGTTTCCGGCAGAATAAAACAGGACGTTACGTTTCAATCACAAAATATCTTTCAATTCCTTTAGACTGCCAATTTCCAGATCTGTAAAACCCTCTCTGCCCGCCAGACTTCCTGCGCCTGTCTGCGGCCTTGCTTTTCCCTTCGGATTGAACCAGCAGGTGTCAATCCCCGCATTCATTCCTCCCTGAATATCCGAAGTCAGTGAATCCCCGATCACAATGGTATGCTCCGGATCGGCATTTTCCATATGGGCAAAACAATAATCGAAGAATTCCTTCTGCGGTTTCTGCACTCCGATACACCCGGAAATAAAAATATCATCCATAAATTTTTCAATCCCGGACAGATGGAGACGGTTTCGCTGAGTGGATTCCACTCCGTTCGTCACCACGAACAGTCTGTATTTGCTTTTTAAATATTCCAGAACCTCCCATGCATCTTTGATCAGTTCATGTCCCTGACCAAGCAGTTCCTGGTAGACTTCCTCAAACTCTGCCCCATCCTGGTCTATTCCCTTCTGTTCGAAATAGGAGGTAAATCTGGCTATGATCAAAGCCTCTCTGCTGATTTCCCCACGCTCATGGGCTTCCCAGTAGCCCTGATTGATTTTTTTATAAATCTGATAATCTTCTTCCGTCGCTGTATATCCGAACTTTTCCATTGCAGTATAGAACGCATTATTCTCTGCTGCCTCAAAATCCAGAAAAGTTCCGTCCATATCCAGCATTAAATCCCTGTATGTTTTGCTCATTGATAATGTACCTCGCCAAATCCATGCATTTTCAGCCAGTCTGCCGCAATCGGTGCCCACATTGCGGTATGAGGATAATAAGGAGTATCCTCATCCTGACCGTCATAAAGAGCTCCGCCGTGGGGACCGCTTTCAAAAGTATGTACCTCAAAAGGAATGCCTCTGTTTGCCAGTTCAATTCCCAGATACATGGAACCTCTGGGATCATCATTGGCTGTCTGCATGATAAAGAAAGGCGGACAGTCAAATCTCAGCCCAACATTTACCCCTCTTCTCTGCGCAGCCGCATTCTGTTTTTCAAAACTGTAGCTGTCTGTTCCGCCGCCTGCTCCCATTGAAAATGTGGTGAATGCACTGTAAATAAGCAGTGCCGCATCCGGTCTGCTGGAAACCCGTTCAACAGGATCCTCTGCATCGGGATTGCCGTAGTCAAACATGGTCGCTGCCCTGCTGCTGGTCATTCCGCCTGCGGAAAAGCCGCCGATTGCGATCTTATCAGGGTTGATATTCCATTCCTTTGCATGGTAACGGATCAGGCGGATGGCGCGAAGCGCATCTTCTGCCGCTGCCATCTGAGTCTGATTGCCATCGTCATCCATGGGCCGCTCTGCATCTGTGCAATAATCAAGAACAGCCGCATTCAGACCGTTTTTATAAAAGAACTCTGCCACCGGCTTCGCTTCATTGGATGACTTGAATTTAAAGGCGCCGCCGGCACAAACGAGCACGATTCCCCTCGGGGTACCCTCATGAGCCGGGTAAAGCAGCATCTGGGGAACAAAACCCTTTTTATGAGGCACTTTAAAGTCTCCGTCCTCCCACAGCCTAATCGGATGGATTCCTTCCGCTGCATATTCTTCATACATTTTTTCCCATTTTATGATTCGGTCTGCCACCAGCTCTGCATCTGTCATTTGTCTGTAATCTTTGAAATCCTTTTCCTCTGCCATGGTTTTCCCCCTTCTCTGCTTCTGTCCTGCCTTCCCATTCATTCCCTTATGATGCCGGACATCTTTTCCAATAAATCTGTTAAAATAATTGTACCTGTTTTGGATATAAATAGCAATGAAAAGAAACTGTTACAGGTAAATAATAGGTCGAGACCCCGCTTTTGGCAAAAAACGGGGTCTCACTGCAACTTTCTCCTATTCTGGATCCTTTTCAGGGCTTTTCGGAT
>JAFUMV010000117.1 GCA_017482485.1 Lachnospiraceae bacterium | reverse complement strand
TCTGCACCGACGCTATCCGTTTTGAATGGTGCGGTATCTTCTTTTAAATAAATAGGCTCATATTGGACTGTTCCCCTGAGCCAAGAAAAGTAGCGACTCCGCCCAGTTCAACACCATCAATCAATTCTTCTTTTTTGATCCCCATAATTTCCATGGACATCTGGCAGGCCACAAGACGAACTCCATGCTCTATGGCACTTTGAATCAGTTCCTCCAAAGATGAAACTCCCTTGCTCTTCATGACGGCCCGAATCATTTTGGCTCCGGCGCCGCCCATATTCATCCGGGACAGTCCGAGCTTTTTGGTTCCTCTGGGCATCATAATGCCAAACATTTTTTCAATCAATGTTTTCTCCGTCTTTATCTTATTGGGTTTTCGCAAAATATTCAAGCCCCAGAATGTAAAAAATATTGTGACCTCTCTTCCCATCGCAGCAGCTCCGTTTGCCATAATAAATGCTGCTATCGTTTTGTCCAGATCTCCGCTGAAAACTACAAAGGTTTTTCCGTTTGGCAGTTCTGTCACGGTATTGTTCTGGACAGTGCGTTTCTCAATCGTTGCCTGGATCACCCCAGACTTCACTTCCAGCTTTTCCAGATAATTACCGGTTCTTTGACACCACACGGCAATATCGGATGCAAAGGCGTCTTCCGTTGCTTAAACAAATACCTTTTGTCCATCTTCCAGATTTCGAATCGTATCAGCCACCTTTACAATCGGTCCCGGACATTTTAATCCTTTGGCATCTATTTCAACGGGCTTTCTGTTTGCGATATATTCTTTATATGCTTTGAAACCGCCTGTAACATTATACGTATCGTATCCGCGCTCTGTCAGTATTTCTGCGACCTCTTCGCTCCAGTCTCCGGTTCTGCAGAACACATATACCGGCAAATCCTTTGGTATGCTGCTCAGCTTGCTGGAAAATTTTGAAAAAGGAATATTAATCGCTCCTTTTATTCCCGCAACCAGCACTTCATCTTCTTCTCTTAAATCCACCAGTGTCACTTTTGAAAAGTCTAATTTGGCGAAATCTTCAGCAGAAATATTCTTTACTTCAATCTCATCAACATCACTCAAAGTCCCCATACTCATTCCTCGCTATTCTATTTCGGACCGATCCTCTATAATCAGTTCTTCTTTCTTTGCATCTGTACCCTCAATATGAAAAGAATTCAGCACCGGATTTTCCCGTTCCATCAGCGACAAAATCAGATAACTGGCATTTTTGTCATAGGCAAGCCGTTTATCTTCCTCTGATGGTCTTGATGGAGTTTCCGGATGAGAATGCCAGTTGCCAAGCGGAATATATCCCAGACTTCTCATGTCTTTGATCGCAGCCAGCTGCTCTTTGGGGTCCAGTGAAAAGTGTTCCCTGGATTGATCTGTATTCGTAAGCAGATACACTTTTTCAATCCGCTTATCTGCCCCGTCAGTCTTACCGGCAATCAGTCCGCAGGCCTCATTTGGGAGCTGTGCAACCGCATGATCCACTATTTTTTTATAATCTTGTTTCGATATTTTTATCATGGCAATCTTTGCTCCTTAAATACCATCACATTCTGCCTGCTCGTAATCGATAAGCTTTGTTATGGTTGGATGTGTTCCGCACACTGCACAGTTACAATCCGCTTTCGGAAGTTTGACCTTATGAAAATTCATCTTTATTGCATCAAAAGTAAGCAGTGATCCTGTCAGCAATTCCCCTACACCTGTAATGTATTTGATGGCTTCCATTGCCTGAAGGCTTCCGATGACGCCTCCCATAGCACCGATAACGCCGGCCTGCTTACAGGTAGGTACAGCATCCTTCGGCGGCGGATTTTTAAATACGCAGCGATAGCAGGGGCCCTCTCCCGGCACATATGTCATGAGCTGTCCCTTAAACCGAATGATTCCGGCATGGGAAAATGGTTTCTTAGCCATAACACAGGCGTCATTAATCAGAAATTTTGCAGGGAAATTATCTGTTCCATCTATAATAAAATCATAATCCTTTATCAAATCCAGAATGTTTTCGGATGAGACAAATTCATGATATGTTTTTACTGTTACATCCGGATTCATTTTGTTCATCGTCTCTTTTGCCGATTCCACTTTAGGCTTTCCCACATCATCCGTAGCATGAATAATCTGTCTCTGGAGATTTGACAGATCCACCTCGTCCGCATCAGCGATGCCGATGGTTCCTACGCCTGCCGCCGCAAGGTACATGGCTGCAGGAGCGCCGAGCCCGCCCGCTCCGATAATGAGAACTTTGGCATTCAGCAGCTTTTTCTGCCCCCTCACACCAATCTCTTTGAGAATAATATGTCTTGAATAGCGTTCCAACTGCTCATCAGAAAATGCCATTACTGTCCACCTCCCATAAAGTACAAAAATTCCACGATATCCCCTTCATGCAGTTTCTGTGTCTTAAAATCTTCACTTTTTGCAAACTCATCATTAACAGAGACTGATACATACTGAGGTGTTTCAACATTCTCAAGTTCTATTAATTCTGCTATTGTCAATTCATCCTTAACTTCTTTTACTTCACCGGATACTGTAATTTTCATCTTTTCTCTCCAATCTTTTATTTGTTTGCTTCAATGATCTGTTCCAGTTCTTCTTTTTTTCTCACCCCGGAAAACCGTTCCACCACTTCACCGTTTTTGAAGAATAAAAAGGTGGGGGCAGATCTGATCTGGTATTTTTCTACCAGCTCCCCTTCATATGCAACATTGACTTTTGCAATGTAAACCTCATCCGGATACTGTTTTTCGAGCGCTGCCAGGACCGGAGACATCCTTTTACATGGCACACAGGTGTCAGAATAAAAATCGACAATTGCCAGTCCGGAATATGCAATTATCTTTTCATCAAATTCGCGATATGTTATTCTTTCAGCCATACGTTATTCACCGACTTTCCTGACGATCAGATCATATGTCCCATCTGCATTTTCCAGCAAATCAAGAATTTCATGTCCTTCTTCCTTCATGCTTCTCGGCACATTTTTTGCAGGTTCTCCGCCATTCATATGAATTTTCAGCACTTCGCCCTCTTCAAGTTCCTCTAAAGCCACTTTTGCCTTCACAAATGTTATGGGACAATTTACATTCGTGATATCCACCGTGTCATCAATTTTATAGTCTGCCATGATTTTGCTCCCTTTTCGTTTTTTCCGGATAATCTTACCGCTTCCATCGATCAAATCAGAGGAAGATGTACCGCGTATCTGTATCATGTCAAATCGGGCTAATTAGGTACGTCCGGTTTGAAACCGCACCGTATCCGATTAGCCCTGTCTTCACCTGTTACAGTGATCTTAATACTTTTGCCAGCGTATCAATGTCCTCAAAGGTGTTGTACAATGCCAGGGTAGGACGCACAACACTTTCCAGACCATAGTGCCTTAAAATCGGCTGTGCACAATGGTGGCCGACACGTACCGCAATTCCGTTCTGGTCCAGCTTTTGCCCAACCGTATCATTGGAAACCCCATCAAATACAAATGACAAAGCACTGGATTTATTGGCTGCAGTACCGATCAAATGAAGGCCTTTGATCTTTGCAAGCTCCTTCATGCCATAACTTACAAGCTCATGCTCATATTGGCTGATGGACGCCATCCCGATTTTGGTTAAATATTCTAACGCTGCCCCAAGGCCTACTGCGTCAGCAATACTTCCTGTTCCGGCTTCAAACTTATTCGGTGCGGGATTATAGATCGTTCTCTCAAAGGTAACATCCTTAATCATGTTGCCGCCGCCGTGATACGGCTTTGCCTCTTCCAGAACTTCCTTTTTCCCGTAAACAGCACCGATTCCTGTCGGAGCATAAATTTTATGTCCTGAAAATACGAACCAGTCAGCATCCAAAGCAGTGATGTTCACCGGAATATGTGCTACAGACTGCGCTCCGTCAATCAGGATACGCACTCCATGCCGATGGGCGATCGCAACAAGCTCAGCCACCGGTGTAATGGTTCCAAGTACATTGGAAACGTGTGTCACCGAAACGAATTTTGTTCTTTTTGTAAACAGTTTTTCATATTCGGAAAGTATCAGCTGTCCCGACTCATCTACCGGAATGACTTTGATCACAGCCCCCGTTTCCTGTGCGATTAGCTGCCACGGAACAATATTGGCATGATGCTCCAGTAAGGATACGATAATTTCATCTCCCGGCTGAAGAAGCGGCTTTACATAGGAATGTGCAATCAGATTGATTCCTTCAGTAGTACCCCTGACAAAAACGATATTATCTTTGGAAGGAGCACCGATAAAGTCTGCAACAATCTGTCTCGCATTTTCAAAGGCATCTGTGGATCTTGCCGCCAGGGTATGCGCACCTCGGTGCACATTGGAGTTTTCATGTTCATAATAATAGCTGAGTCGGTCAATCACCTGCTTCGGCCGCTGGGTAGTCGCACCGTTATCCAGCCAGATTAATGGATTGCCATTTACTTTTTCCTGTAAAATCGGGAAATCCTGACGAATCTGTTCCAGCGTTTTTGTTCCGATAACAATCTGGCTGTTGTTCTTCTGTCCCCCTACGGTGTTGGGAGCAGAACCGGTATTATTCTTCGAAATTCCACCCGGATCGCCGGCAGCCGTCTGTACCTTTATCTCAGATTCAGATGCCGCCTGCTTTTCTGAAATCACGGAAGGAGAATAACCTCCTCTGTTTTCAGATGCCTCATCATAGCGGAATTCCCGCTTTAATTCTCCAAGAATATTTTCAAAATCCGATACACCAAGCTGTCCGCCAAATACTCTTGAAGCTTTATTGGCAGCAGTATCAACCACCCCGGTATCACCGGTGGTTACAAGTTTTTCAATACCGTCTGCACATACCTGCGGCTCCAGAAGACTTCCGTCAATATCTGAAAATAATTGATTGGCAAGCTTTTCCAGCTCCACTTCGGAAGGCAACCCCAAATCTGCGGCATACCCTCCAAAATTATTCGTAGTCATAATACTCACCTACCTCAACATCTTCCAATACTGCAATTGCATCGTCTGCTAAAATTGCTGCTGAGCAGTATAAAGATAAAAGATAAGATGCTACTCCTTTGTCATCAATTCCTCTGAATCTTACAGATAAACCTCTTGACTGTTCATATTTCATGCCTGCCTGGTAAAGTCCGATAACGCCGCGCTTTGCTTCTCCTGTACGAACCAGAAGAATATTGGTCTTACCGCTCTGACTCTTCGGGTTTTTTAATCCGTCAACCAGAAGCTTATCTGTGGGAATGATCGGAATTCCTCTCCAGAGAATAAAGGTGCCACCGGCGATATTTGCTGTTACAGGCGGAACTCCTCTCTTTGTGCATTCTCTTTCAAATGCGGCAATTGCCCTCGGATGAGCCAGGAAGAAAGAACGCTCTTTCCAAACCTTTGTGATCAGTTCGTCAAGATCATCCGGTGTGGGCGCTCCTGTCCGGGACTGAATTCTCTGGGAATCAGGCACATTTTTCAAAAGTCCATAATCATCATTGTTGATCAGCTGACTTTCCTGTCTTTCTCTTAAGCTCTCAATTGCCAGAGCCAGCTGTTCTTTTACCTGATCATAAGGCGCACCATATACATCCTCAATTGCAGTATTGACATTGATGATGGTGGAAATGGAATTTAAACGATATTCTCTCGGCTCTGTTTCATATGCAACATATCCATCCGGAATAATGTCTGATTTCTTTGTCTGACTGCATAAAACATCCAGAGGTGTTTCTCCTTCCACTACCTTGTTGACGCGGTAGATGCCTGTCTCCAGACCCTTAAATTCCAGCACCTTTGTTAACCACTTTGGTGTCAGAGCACCATACTGCGGCTTTGTTTTCGTCACATTGGCCAGATTATATGCTGCCTGAGCACCTAACGCATTAATACCCTGTTCTTCTTTTGCCATTTTCATGACCTCCTGTTCTGCTTTAATTTTTATGTAAAATTTTCTCTGAGTCTGCCTGCAGTTATTCTGTCAGAATTCGCATTTCTGCCATCAGTGAAAATTTACAACCATGCTCCTTCATTAGAAAAAATAATATTTTTGGCTGATTCGATGCCGCCTTTTAAGCTGTACATCGGCCCTTTATATCCGGCTTCTCTCAATGTATTGATTGCCAGAATGCTTCTCTTTCCTTCTCTGCAGATAAAAATTGTGTCAACATCAGGATCCAGTTCCTTCTGCCTTCTTGCCAGCTGCCCGATTGGTATTACAATTGCATTCGGGAAACGTTGAATCGCTCTTTCATGAGGCTCCCTTACATCTACAATCGTCAACGGATCCCCTTTTTCAATCCTTGCAGCTAATTCTTCCGCCTCAATTGCTTCTACCAAAAGTTCATTTTCTTCCTGTTTCAATCCGCAAAAATCCTCATAGTCAAAGGTTTCTATCTCTGTTATGGATGGATTTTTGCCGCAGATGGGACAATTATCATTTTTATGGATACGAAGAACCGATGAATGGTTATTCCATGTATCCACCACCAGCATTTTTCCTGCCAGACTTTCACCGCCGCCAATGATGAGTTTCAAAACTTCATTTGCCTGAATACTGCCGATAATTCCCGGCAACGGACTGATCACACCGCCTTCCGCACAGGTGGGTACCAGCCCTGACGGCGGCGGAGCCGGGAATTGACACCGAAAGCATGGGCCTGATTTTGCATCAAAGACACTTACCTGCCCCTCAAACTGATACATGGCTCCAAACACTACCGGTTTTTCCAAAAGCACGCAGGCATCATTGATCAAATATCTTGACTTATAATTGTCTGTGCAATCCACAATGATGTCATAATCCTCTATAATGTCTGCAATGTTGTCTACCTCTAATTTCTCATTATGCGTTTCGATTTTAATTTTCGGATTGATTGCCTTGATCGAATCTCTCGCTGATGCAATTTTCGGCCGATGCACATCTCTGGTTCCGTGAATGACCTGACTTTGTAAATTGCCCAGAGAAACTTCATCAAAATCTGCAATTCCGATGGTTCCGACACCGGCAGCTGCCAGATACTGTACTACCGGAGAACCAAGCGATCCAAGTCCGATAATCAGAACCTTAGCGGCTTTTATTCGCTTTTGTCCTTTGACTCCGATTTCACGAAGCATCAAATGCTTATTGAATCGTTCTATTTCGGAATCGTCCAGAGCCACCTGTTTTCTTCTTTCATCGGAGATTACGCTTTCTGCAGGTGCGCCTCCTGCAATTGCCGGCAGCAGCAAAATCTGATCGCCCTCCTGTACAGAAGTCTCTGATTGTTCCGAAACTCTTTCCTCATTCAGGTACACACTCACAAAAGGTTTGAGTGTTCCATCTTCCTCAAACAAAGCTTTGCTTTCCGGATATTCATCCTGCAGCCGCTCCAATATTTTTCGGACATTATTTCCTTCTATTTCTATCTTTGCTTTTCGGTTTACAAAAGTCCGTAATGTTGCTGAGACATATACTGAGATTTGCATTTCACTTCTCCTTTGCCAAAATATTTTCTTCTTTTGCGACTGTATCCGTTTGCTTTATCTTTTCAAAACTTTTCAGTCCGACGCATATTCCATTTTTTACAGAGATTATTGGATACGAATACCCTTCGATCATATGAAGCGTATCTTCCTTGGAGGCAACCGCTTCATAATCCGGGTGTGAATGATAAAACCCTATAATCTCAAGTTTTTTTCTCTCTGCAGATAATTCAGCCTTTACAATTTCCATCGGATTTATCATAAAATGAGCTGCCTTTTTTCCTTCACCCATCATATTTTCGGTTTGAATTGCTCCGCATGCAATTCTTTGTCCTCCCTGTCGCCTGCCCAGCAGAATTCCGCAGCATTCCTCCGGATATTCGCTCTGTGCATGAGAACAGATCCTGTCCACTGTGTCTTTTTGAAAAACCAACATGCGCTTCACACCATCCTCATTCCGGGCAACTTTTCCGGTCAGCTCTTCAATCTGATTTTATCTGTTTTATCAATCTGGATTACTTTTCCATCCTGGACTATTACGGTAATCATTCCATATTTCATGTCTTTAACCAGGTTATTTATGATATTTAAATAGGATTCCTTTTTTATTTCTTCTGAATTGGGCATCGCCAGCGCCTCCTGTTAATCATTAATATATATGTCATAAAAAAGTGTGTGCAATAGCGCGCACTCCGCGTCAAGCGCGGTCGCGTAAGCGACAATTTCGCCGCGTGCGAGTACGCATCCCCCGGAGGGGCTTTTTATACGACGGGAAACGAAGTTTCCTGTCGTATAAAAAAGCAGGTACCATTATGGTACCTGCATCTTTTGCGTTCAAAAATGTACGAGGTATCATAGGCATGAGAAATTAAGTTGTATTCATACATACAACCTGACAGCAGCACATCACATTACACATGAATCTATACGCTATCACATTCTTCATATACTTTCTCCCTCTAACCTACTATTTAAGTATGTTTTATTTTAGAATATTATACTCCTCTTAAGATCAGTTGTCAACAATATAAATTCATAATACCCAGTCATGCGTCTGAGCGCCCGTAAATGAACAAAGCCGCGGGAAAGTGACATGGGCGCGCCCTGCAAATGGCACAGGCTGAAATAGTACCGACACAAAAAGGCCTGTCTTTGTCTTAAGACAGGCCACTTCTGACTATTATCTTCTTACCCAATCCCTGAAAGGGTCTTCAGGGCATTTTGTTTTTGCCTGCACATTTTCAGAAAATATGCATGCACAGCACTGTTTTGGGTTACTTCAGGATGAAAAGAAATTCCAAGCTGATTTCCATACCGCACCGCTACGATATTTCCGTCTACCTTCGCCAGCACCTCCACATCTCCGCGTACACTTTCTATATAAGGTGCCCGGATAAAAGTCATCGGAATTTTTCCGACATATTTCATCTCTTCTTCTTTTGAAAAACTTCCCAGCTGTCTTCCGTAGGCATTTCGTTTTACCGTGACAGGCAGCGTGCCAAAATATTTTTTCGTATCATTTGACAAATTTTGAGCAAGAAGAATCAACCCTGCGCAGGTTCCGAAAACAGGAAGCCCATTTAGAATCTGTTCTTTTAAATTTTCAAACAGGTCCAGTTCAACCATCAGTTTCCCCATCACAGTACTTTCACCGCCGGGAAGAACCAGCCCGTCCATGTGTCTTTCCAGATCCTTCTTTTGACGAATTTCAAAACATTCTGCTCCCAGCGATTTCAGAACTTTCTCATGTTCAATAAAAGCGCCCTGCAGCGCCAAAACGCCAATTACCATTTTATTTTCCCCGCTCTGCCATTAACAGCTCAATTTCCTGCTCGTTGATGCCCACCATGGCTTCTCCGAGATCTTCAGAAAGCTCAGCGAGCATCCGGGCATCCTGATAATTTGTTACTGCTTTTACAATTGCTGCTGCGCGCTTTTTCGGATCGCCGGATTTAAAAATTCCCGAACCGACAAAAACACCTTCTGCCCCCAACTGCATCATGAGGGCTGCATCCGCAGGTGTTGCCACACCGCCTGCTGCGAAATTGACAACCGGAAGCTTTCCGTTTTCATGCACGTATTTTACCAGATTATAGGACACCTGAAGCTCCTTTGCGGTATTAAAAAGCTCATCTTCCCGCATGGAAGTAATCCTTGCAATTTCCTGATTCATTTTTCTCATATGCCGCACTGCCTGCACCACATCGCCGGTTCCCGGTTCACCTTTGGTCCGGATCATGGAAGCTCCTTCTTCAATTCGTCTCAAGGCTTCTCCCAAATCCTTTGCACCGCATACAAATGGTACTTTAAACTTTGTCTTATCAATATGATATACATCATCTGCCGGGGAAAGCACCTCGCTTTCATCGATATAGTCAATCTCAATTGCTTCCAGTATCTGAGCTTCCGCAAAATGACCGATTCTGCATTTTGCCATAACCGGAATCGAAACCGCTTCCTGAATTCCCTTGATCATTTTGGGATCGCTCATTCTCGAAACGCCTCCTGCAGCTCTGATATCCGCCGGAATTCTTTCCAATGCCATTACGGCACATGCTCCTGCTTCCTCTGCAATTTTAGCCTGTTCCGGAGTCGTAACATCCATAATAACGCCGCCCTTTAACATCTGCGCCAATTCTTTGTTTAATTCATATCTGCTTCCTGCCATGATTTTTTCTCCTATACTTTCTTATTCCTCTGTTCGATTCCAATTATTTACAACAGAGCATATATGAAGTATAATGATATCTGGCCTTTTTAAAAATACCCATTTTAAATATATTCAGTAAGGTCAGATTGGAGTTTTTTCCTTATATGCTGACATATTCCTTTACAAATATAGGGTCAGATTCCCTGTATCAACATCTTTATAAATGTATCAAAAACGATATTATTCAGCAGATTTTAGTTCCCGGTACCAAACTGCCTTCCAAACGTACTTTTGCAAAAAATCTGGGTATAAGCATCATCACGGTTGAAAATGCCTATGCCCAGCTGCAGGCAGAAGGATATATATATTCCATTCCCAAAAAGGGCTATTTTGTATCCGACATAAAAAATATGCATCCCAGGCAGGCACCGATACTTTCTTCCGAAAATGTACAGCTTTCCGCCGGTGTTTCGCACTACCTTGCCGATTTTTCAAGCAACCAGACAAGCTCTGACAATTTCCCGTTTTCCATCTGGGCAAAACTGATTCGTGAAATTTTGAATGATTATCAGCAGGAGCTGGTTACCAATCCTCCCTGCGGCGGTATTCTGCCCTTGAGAAAAGCAATTGCCAAATATCTGAGAGAATTCAGAAATATCTGCGTGGAACCGGAGCAGATTATCATCGGAGCCGGAACAGAATATCTTTACGGGCTTCTAATCCAGTTACTTGGATTTGATAAAAAATATGCGGTCGAAGATCCCGGCTACGGCAAAATTTATCGCATCTACCAGAAGCATAACGTGACCTGCGACCTGATTCCCATGGACCATTTCGGAATGACAATTGACGAGCTGGAACAGAAAAAGTCGGATATCATTCATATTTCCCCTTCGCATCATTTCCCTACCGGTATAGTAATGCCAATCAGCCGCAGATATGAATTGCTGGCCTGGGCATCGAAGTCGGATTCCAGATATATTATTGAAGATGATTATGACAGCGAATTTCGTATGACAGGCAAACCGATCCCGTCCATGCTCAATATCGATGTGCAGGAAAAAGTGATCTATATCAATACCTTTACCAAAACCCTGGCATCAACCGTCCGAATCAGCTATATGGTATTGCCCAAACATCTGGTGAATCAATTTTATACAGAACTTTCCTTCTATTCCTGTACCGTTTCCAATTTCGAGCAATATACTCTGGCCAGGTTTATCGAAGACGGATATTTTGAAAAACACATCAACCGCATGCGGAATTACTATCATGCGAAACGGGATCTTCTTCTGAAAGCCCTTCAAAACTCCAGACTGGCCCCTTACGTAAAAATCATGGAAGAAGATGCGGGACTGCATTTCATTCTCGGCATAAGGACCGGTTTGAGCGACCGCACATTCTGTCTTTTGGCAGAACAAAACGGGGTCCGAATTACTGCACTCTCCAGTTTTTATGCGCAGCCGCCACAGGATGCAGAACACTTTTTTGTCATAAATTATTCCTCCATCCCGGAAGATTCCATAAATCCGGCAATTGAAATCATTTATGATATTATCACAAAAGTCTCCCCGGAAACCTGAGGTTCCCGGGGAGACTTTTGTCGTTTAATGTCTGCTTCGATCTTTGCTTAAGTATTACCCTCAGGGTACAGGAGTGAGGCTCCCTGTGCACTGAGGGTATCCGTTTAAAGACAACCGTTTGGCTGCGCCATCTGTTACCGGCTCTATAATTCATTTATTGTATCTGTTACGGATGTGTTCCGAATACGTTTTGTCGGAGCATAAACAGCAGCGATGACAGCAATTACAACAAACAGAATGATAATCGTCAGCGAACCTGTGGGGATGCGCCAGACAGCATAGCTATAATGGGTTGTGATAAGATTGTCATACAGCAGCCTGCTGATCAACAGGCCAATTATGCAGCCGACGACACAGCCGGACAGAGCATACGTAAATGCTTCGGCAGCAATCATTCGGGTCAGCTGACGTTCGTCCATACCGACTGCGCGCATGGCACCATACTGTTTGGTTCTCGCAGATACGCTCATGGAAATACTGTTCATTATATTTAACACAGCGACCAGCGTAATCATTGCCAGAAACCCATATACAAACAGCATGAAAGCCAGATAGAGACTGGTTGTGCGCTGCTCACGCTTATCCTGAAATACACAGTTTTCGTCCAGGATACTGCAGATCGCCGCCACATCCTCATCGGTGGCGTCCGCTGTTGTCTGTATCATAATGAGGGAATAATCGTTTTCTTCCGTCAGGCGGACAAAGGTTTCACCGGATGCAATCAGGGTCACCTCGCCGTTTGTGCTTCCGTCATCACTGAAGGGATTATATTTCAGCAAGCCTGCAATTTCCAGCTCTTCGCTTCCCACCCGGACGATGTCGCCTGTTTTCAGCCGGCCGCCTGCATCACAAATTGCAAGCACCCACCTGCTGTCTCCATACACTTTCGAGATATCGCTGCCTTTTTGAAGGAGCTTATCTTTTACAAGGCATTCCAGATCAAATGTGTCATAGGAGATCAGGTCAGCCACTTCCGCCTGACCGGCATCTGAATCCGTCTCAACAGGAACACTGAAAAAGCTCCTGCGGCCATAGACACGCTTTACGCCCTCCATTCCGCTTATTTTATCGAGCAATGCAGTATCTGCCGCATTTGAATGATCAGCACTCGAAATGGTGAGATCGGGGGTGTTGGAAAACTGAGGCATCACATGACCGATGAGCTCTATCAAAACCGAAAAGCTTAAAAAAAGGATGATACTCAGGGCAAAGGAACCGGTCATCAGGAACAGGTTTTTCTTTGCGGATACCGCGTGATGGACACCAAGGGCAGTTTCAATTTTATAAAAACGGGGATTTACTGCACATTTTGTAATATTTTCATTCTCCATGCCCCCCGACACAGCCGTTATCGTTGACACCTTTGCAGCCCGTTTTGCCGGTGCGCTGGCAGCAATGAGGACCGTAACAACGCCCACAATCACTCCGCTGGCAATGCCGATCGGACTGACGCCGAAAAGGGTCATTTCTGAAAATTCGCCGCCGACAAAGAAACGCAGTACAGCGCACAATGCCCAGGTCATAACGATCCCCAGCAGGACGCCGATCGGAATGGCGGTTTTACACCAGTTCAGCGCTTCTAACCGCACAAAGCGGATGATCTGCTCCTTGCTCATGCCGATGCAGCGCATCATCCCGAAGAACTTTGTTCTTTGGGCAACGTTGCTGTTAAGACTGCTTGAGATCATCAATACGCCAGCAATTAAAATCAGAACAAACAATACCACAGCCGCCAGAATCATGGTCTGAACCGCCTGATTACTGCTTAAGTTTACAAGAGCCTGACTGCCATGCTTTTCCAGCAGTCTGCCCATCTCCAGTTTGATGCCCATTTCAGCCATGCCAAAGACCGCGGTGACCAAAAACACAGCGAATATGATACACAGGTTCGTCATACGGTTTTGCCGCCTGTGTACTTTTGCAGAGAGGGGAATCAGGCTAAGATAGCTTTTCATTCACAGCACCTCCCAAAATCGGTCAGTACACCATCTGTTACCTGCAGTACCCGATCCGCTGTCTGCGCAATGCTCCTGCTATGAGTGATCATAATGATGGTCTGCTCGTACTTTTTGGCAGTTTTTTTCAACAATGCAATGACTTCGCTGCTGTTTTGCGAATCCAGATTACCGGTGGGCTCATCTGCGAGAATCAGGGAGGGCCGCGTCATCAGCGCACGTCCGATTGCAACTCGCTGCTGCTGACCGCCGGACAGCTGGCTGGGCAGATGATGACGACGTTCTTTTAAGTTCAGCACCGCAAGCAGCTCTTCCAGATACTTTTTATCCGGCTTCTTATAATCCAGCAGCACAGGAAAAACAATGTTCTGCTCCACGGTCAGCTCCGGAATTAAGTTAAACGCCTGAAAGATAAAGCCGATATTTCGGCGGCGAAAGATGGTAAGCTCCCGTTCCTTCATCGAAAAGGTATCTTTGCCATCGATAAACACCTGGCCGGAAGTAGGGGGATCCAAGGCTCCCAGCATATTAAGAAGCGTACTTTTGCCGGGACCGGATTCTCCGACGATCGCAACAAACTCCCCCTTGGGGACAGTAAAACTGACATTCTTTAAAGCCTGCACAGCGGTTTCACCGCTGCCATAAGTTTTAGAAATTGATTTGACTTCCAATAAGTCCATCGTATAGCACCTCTTTCCTGTATGATGCGAAAAGCATACCATCCATATCTTACAGCGTGATTACCGTAATACTACAATTTTGTAGGAAGTTAATCACAAAGGCTGTTCCGACGCCCAATTTGCTGTCAACTTCAATGGTGCCGTTATGGGCTTCAATAATTGCTTTTGCAAGAGGAAGACCGAGGCCAACACCCTGCGTATCTTTTGAAAAACGGCTGCGATAAAACCGCTTAAAGATATGATGCAAATCTTCCGGGTGAATCCCGCTGCCGCTATCTTTCACCGCAATCTGTACTACAGATGCTGACTGTTTCCATTCAATATGAACGAAATCGCCTTTCCCGGTATGATCGAGCGCATTTTTAACGATATTATCTATGGCTTCGATGAGCCAATCTCGATCACAAAAAAGCGAAATATTCTCAGCTCCGGACAGTAAGATTTCTTTTTGTTCCTGTTTTGCCCTGTAAGCAAAATGCAGCTCAACGTCCTTCATCATATCCGCCACATTTTCATCCGCCTTTTCAAATACAATGGAACCGGCGTCCAACTTCGTGATTTTCAGTAAGTTTTGTACCAGCGTATCAATCCGATCCAATTCTTTTTCTGACAGCGCAGCGAATTCCCTGACTGTCGGAAGCGCCTCGGCTTCCTCCTGCAGCAGGCCATTGTAAATGTTCAGAGCCGCAAGGGGCGTTTTCAGCTGATGGGAAATATCGGATATGGTATTTTTTAAAAATTCCTTTTCTTTTATTTCATTTGCGGCGTGGGCGTTTAATACTGCCGCCAGCATGTTCACGGAATGAAACAGCCGGTACATTTCGCCCTCTTCCTCACAGGCAATGCGGGCATTTGTATCTCCGTCAAGATAAGAATTGATTTGAGAGACAGCTGTTTCCATGATCCTGTTCTGTTTGTTAAAAAACCAAAGACATACCGCCAGTACACCGCCCGCCATCAGCAAAAACAAAAGAAACAGCACCCCGGATGCTTTCCCATAAAGCGCCCAAATCAAAAGCTCTGCCAACAGGAAAAACACAGCCATGACAGCAGATACGGCAAGGAAAAAATGTTTTGTATCTCTGTTTGAAAATAATCTCATTGCACACCTCAACGGATCACATTCCATTTGTATCCCATGCGCCGAACTGTCAGGATCATTTGCGGAACGCCTGGATCATCCTCAATTTTCATTCTCAATCTGCGGATATAAACGGTGAGCGTATTGTTATCGATATAGTTGCCATCACAGTCCCAAAGCTTATCCAAAATCTGCTCCTTGGAAAGCACCGTATTGGGATTTTGGACGAAAAGACACAACAGTTTATATTCTGCTGCAGTCAGGTCTAAAAGTTCGCCGTTTTTGTATGCCTGTCCCTGCAGCAGCAGCACCTTTATTCCGTTGGAATTCAGCTGCGTATCTGCAGAACTAAAATCTTTTGCCCGGCGAAGCAGGGCGTTGATCCTGGATATCAATACCCCCAGCTTAAAGGGCTTTGTAATATAATCATCGCCGCCGATATCCAGTCCCATGATAATACTGGTCTCCTCATCGGAAGCCGTCAGAAAAATAATCGGTACTTTGGATGTCTGCCGAACCCTTTGACAAAATTCAAACCCGGAGCCATCCGGGAGAGATACATCCAGGACCAATAAATCGTATTTACCATCCGTCCACAGCGCATACGCCTCTTTGATCGTCCTGGCAACATCTGACTCAAATCCCTGCTTTTTAAAGGCAAAGGAAAGTCCGTTCATCAAACTCAAATCATCTTCAAGAAGCAATATCCTATTCATGTTTCCTCTCCTTTCTCCGCCCGTTGGCAGGCTAACTATGCCCGTTCGAACAATAGAAGAGCAAAGTGTATCATTCGTACCTTACAGCGCGATTACCGTAATACTACAATTTTGTAGGAATCAACTTTCATACGGCTCCTATCGCTCCTATCCTTCAACAATACAGATTCCGATAGCTCCGATGAGCAAGAAGCCCATTTATGCAGATGCAGACAGTTTCCCATGATTCACCATCGCAGCTTCTAAGGCAACCGCATATTCACTGGGATTTTGAAGTCGTTTGTATATCACGTGTATATATTGATTGTCTGACAATTTCAAATAACACCTATGTTAGAAAGGACTGTGAATTATGAATATCATTTTTAATCTTATATTGCTCCATCTCTAAATATACAATCCAGCACATCCCCTACATAGTCTCGCACGCCATAATCTTCATCATAATCATAATAATCCGGCTCCATTGGTTCAAATTGTGAATCTAAATATTCATCTAACGAACTTAAATCTATTTCAAAATCCTTTTCTTGAGGTTCCAACATTATTTTAGATACAAATTTCGAAGGAATTTTCATAAATTTGCTTGCTATTTCTTCTTTTATATCATCGACTATGTACTCAAGAACTATTTGATGGGCTCTGTCATAGTCTAATTCATATTCTTGATCAATATAAGGATCCCCATTACTACAATAACGAAATACATCCTTTGATTCTAAACATGAATCAAGCAACATCTTTACATCATATTCTTCATAATATTCTTCTCCTGGAACATTCGTACAATAATCAGTTATAGCTCTATTAACCTCCTTAATCATTATGGTCTCTATATTATCATCTTCTAAATCAATATCATATTGTTCATACCATTGTAGCATCTCTGCAAATTCATTCATATCCATATTCTCAAACAATTTTATCAATGCCATCTCATCCAACATTTGTCTTGACGAATAATAAGCATTCATTTCGCCTGATAATAATGTGCAAATCACCTCTATGTATGAAGCCTTTCCATCGATTTGAAAAGAAATCAATTTACCTAAATATTCACATACAATATTTTTACACCCTTCATTATATACCTTATTTGTACAAATGAAAGAAAGTATAACCGCATACTTCTCTTCTTCTGATACATAATGTAAATTTTCAGCTCTTCCATTTATAATAGCCGCCTCTAAATATTCTGGAAAAAGTCTTAATATTTGAATATACTCTGTACAATGCTCTTTTATATCTTCATATTCCAGAGCATTTTTAAAAAGTATTTCTCTCAAAAAATCGTTTACAGATGGATTAGCAGCCCCAACCCAAATTTGATTATCCTTATCTACAAGCTTAATCATAGACCCGTTCATTCGCTTTAATGCATTCTCATAATAATTTTGAGTAACATCTACACCAGATCTGTGTTTCATTCTTTCATTATAGGCTCGTTTTAAAATATCATTCTTCACTATCGTGTCTGTAAGCGAAAACATTGTTGTTAATAACAACCTATCTTCTTGTTGTATGCGAAATCTATATTCTTCCTTCCATACTTCACTTGGTTTACGTAAACATTCAATCAAATAGTTTGCATAATTTTCTGGTAATATACTTTCATATTGTTTCCTTTTTGTTACGAATTCTATTATTCGAGGACAATAATTCACGTGCAATACAATTCTTTTATACACCTTGTCTTTTATGATATTGTTATAATATTCCCTCGGCACACCTTTAAAATATAAATGATTAAAGAAAATTTGACCTTTATTTTCTATTGAAAGATTATTCATATCAATATACTTTATCAAGTTGTCCTTATCATCAAAGAAGTCTGCAAACAAACCAGAATGCTCTTTTGCTTCATTATAAATTGTTATTCTGGAATTCATTATAATTTTTTTATTATTATGACGAGAAACATATTTTATTAATGATATCAATTCATTTTCTTGATTCTCCTTCATTTTAAAATATGCTTGTCCCAAACAATCATCCAATATAATAAGTTCTTTTTTTTCTTCTGATTCAGAAACGACCTTCTTTAAATTTGTAATACTTCCATCAGTAGTAAATCTTATGCAATATCCTAGCGATGCATAATGAAGGGCAACCATTTTCGTTGTTACCGTTTTTCCTACTCCTGGAAGTCCCAAAAGCATTAATATCCTGCTTCTATCCAATACTTTTATACTTTCATAATAATAATTGGTTTCTACAAAAAACTTACTCTGTTCTTCAATATCAGCCAACAAAACTTCACAATCTATAAATATATTTTTATTATATATTTGACTTAAAATTTCTGTTGATTCTAGCCACAACTTATAATGTTTTCTTAAAACATCAGAGTTTTCTGGCTTATTTAAAAAGGTATCTATAACATTCAAATCTATCACGTTATTGGTATCACACATGTATTCAGAAAATAAATCGTATATTTCACTTATATTTCCAGGTGTCAACTTTTGTGCACAACAAACATAATATTGATTAGGATTAAGTTGTTTTACCTTCTCAACCTCACCTCTCAATGTACGCATTAATGCTGTATATCCACTCCTTATGTAATGCTTCGCCTGCACAACAATATTATGCATCTTTGTATCATCCGTAGCATCTATTCCCCCATCTCTTCCTGTCGCAAATATCCGCAACTGTACCCCTAACTTTTTTGACATAATATCACAACACAGATTTTCAAACTCATAATCACTCAAATTTTCATAATTAAGCATTATCAACGCCCCATTTCCTCATACTATACATCATTATTCTCTCTTCTATTGTATTTTACCTTTAACCTCTCCCACCAGTTCATGCACCGGTGTACATGGGCACATCTCTGATGGTTTCTCTTTACCCTCTCTTTTATTTCGTCACGGCGTAACAACTGATTTGATAACTGCCTTGTATCATGGGATGTGAATACAAGTTGAGCGGGTTGCTATTAATTTCCAATTCCGGATTACTTTCTATTATATCCCATCTTTTCTTATTTTTGAATATTCTGACAATTTTTTATCACTTCAATACATAAAGAAAAGCCCTATAAACACCGAGTTTACAGGACTTTTCAATATCAATTATTATCTTAGAATTTCGTGATTAAACAATACCCTGCGCGTTCATCGCATCAACAACTTTCTCAAAACCTGCGATGTTAGCACCTACAACATAGTTGCCTTCAAATCCATACTTCTTAGCAGCGTTGTCCAGGTTATGGAAGATGTTTACCATGATGTTCTGCAGCTTGGAATCAACTTCTTCAAAGGTCCAGCTCAAACGTTCGCTGTTCTGGCTCATTTCCAGTGCGCTTGTTGCTACACCGCCTGCGTTAGCAGCCTTGCCGGGAACAAACAGAACGCCGTTCTTCTGCAGATATTCGGTAGCTTCCAGAGTAGTAGGCATGTTAGCACCTTCACAAACTGCGATGCAGCCGTTTGCAACCAGAGCTTCTGCGTCTGCAAGATGCAGTTCGTTCTGTGTAGCGCAGGGAAGTGCAATGTCAACCTTCACGCTCCAAACGCCCTTGCCTTCATGGTATTCAGCATTGGGTCTGTATGTGGTGTACTCGGTAAGTCTTGCTCTCTTCACTTCCTTGATCTCTTTCAGAGCTGCAAGATCGATGCCTTCGGGATCATAAATCCATCCGGTGGAATCGGAAGCGGTAACAGGCTTAGCACCCATCTGAAATGCCTTCTCGATTGCATAGATTGCAACGTTACCAGCGCCGGAAACAGCAACAGTCTTTCCTGCGATATCAATGCCGTTCTCTTTCAGCATCTCTCTGGTGATGTATAACAGACCATATCCTGTAGCCTGAGTTCTTGCCAGGGAACCGCCATAGGTCAGTCCTTTACCGGTCAGAACGCCTTCATAGATGTTGCGTATTCTCTTGTACTGTCCGTATAAGAAGCCGATTTCTCTGCCACCTACACCGATGTCACCTGCGGGTACATCAGTATCTGCGCCAATATGACGATACAGCTCTGTCATAAAGCTCTGACAGAATGCCATGATTTCTCTATCGGATTTGCCCTTGGGATCGAAGTCGGAACCACCCTTGCCGCCGCCGATGGGAAGACCTGTCAGGGAGTTTTTGAATACCTGTTCAAATCCCAGGAACTTAATAATACCAAGATTTACAGAAGGATGGAAACGAAGACCGCCTTTGTAAGGTCCAATTGCACTGTTGAACTGTACACGATAACCGGTGTTCACCTGAACCTGTCCCTTGTCATCAACCCACGGTACGCGGAAGATGATCTGTCTCTCGGGATTGGTCAGTCTCTCTAACAGAGCATTCTTACGAAATTCTTCTTCGTTTGCTTCTACAACAACACGTAAAGACTCTAATACTTCTTTTACTGCCTGATGGAATTCAGGCTGCGCAGGGTTTTTCGCAACAACCTGTGCAATTACCTCATCAACATAAGACATTCTTTTGTCCTCCTCAGATAAAAATCTTATCGGATGTAATTATATACTCATTGTCTTTTCGATGCAAGCACTTTATTACATTAACTCGAAAAATTTTTTAGGTTTTACAGATACTTTTTTAACTCTTTTATATTATTTTCCTCAAAATCCATCAGTTCTTTCGCCAGAGAAACTGTCTTTTCCCCAGCCTCCGGCGTATGATTCATCACCTTCCAGAGGCTCGTCATGCCCATATTCGAACCGCGGATCATCATTTCTGCAAGGTGACTTGTGGTAGAATTCAACATGGTATTTGCTGCTACAGAGGCGGAGAGCATCATCTTACTCACCTTATTTTCCGGCTCAGGCCTCTGTTTTCCTGCAAGAAGCTGCGCTCTTGCCCGGTCGTGCAGTTCTCCGTATTTAATGGACTCTCTTGTAAGCTGCAGTGAAAACCGGTCGTCATATACCTTATTGTTCACCAGCTCCAGCGCATGCATCCCCATTTCCGTACTCTTCTGAATTTCTCTCAAAAGTTCAATATCATCTTTTTTCATCCCCTGCTCCTTTACAATATAATGTTAACCTAAAAAAGTGCCCGAGTATGCATCTTCGCGCGTCGCATTTTTGCTTGGCAGAAATTTTGGAAAAATTCCCGCCAACAAAAATACCAGAAGCATCTTACAGATACTTCTGGTATTATCAGCAGTTTTTATAAAAAATATTCCGTTAATCTTCCCACACTTTCAGTACGGCCGTCTTCACATACCCTGTTTTGCCGTCAAATTTAACCTTTGTCCAGCCATCTGCCTGATGCATCACGATTTCCAGTTTGTCACCATTATAGCATACGCCGATCTTATCAGCATTCTCGCTGGCTGATTCACGAACATTAACAGTATCACCGACCTTGATCGTTCCTGAGGCAGGAAGATCTGTGGATGCAGCAGCTTCCCCGGCAGAAGAAGTATTCTCATTCTGCGCATCTGCCTGCTGTTGTTCCTCATCCTGTTTTTCATCGGTATCATCCGCTAAATACTCAAGAAACTCGGATTTGATAAATGCCTCTTTTCCATCGTATTCCACTTTGGACCAGCCATTTGCACGGCTTTCTATAAGCTTAAGAACTTCACCGGTCTGAACTTTACCGATTCGTTCTGCCTGCTCACTGTCAGATGCTCTTACATTAACGACATCCGTTGCGCGAACTTCTCCTCCCGCTTTGGTAACAGTAGCTGCATCTGCCTCTTCCTGGGCTGCAGCAGCTGCCGATTCAGCCTCCGCAAGAGCTTCTCCAACCTCTACTTTCAGATTTTCACGCATCTGTGCCAGATAGTTGTTCAGATTCTCATCTGCAACTACAGCTTCATTAAACTCTACCTGAACACGATTCATCAAATCCACAACGTCATCCTGCGCAGAAATCTCCTCAAGATATGCATTCACATTCTCATCGACTTCACCCTCATGGATATAAAGGCTTCCGTCTTCTTTCGTATATACAAGATAAGGGCTTACACCAGGTACCGGGGTATCCATATCCTTGAATTTGATTTCGTAGGAAGCATAAACAACATATGAATTCTCTTCCAGTCCGTTTTTGGTATAGCAGACCAGATTCTGATAAGCTTCGATATAACCGCTTCTCTTCTGTAAATAAATAATTGTCTCTTCGTCCACTTCATCAGACAACTGTTTAATCTTCTCTGTATCTCCATCCGTCAGAGCCTGATAATATTCTTCTATTAATGCATGAATCTCCGGATAGGCTTCTTCCTCCAGCGGCACCACATAAGATTCTGTAACAGATTCTGTTTCCGATACAGTTTCGCTCACCTGAGTATCTGAGTCAGACGCTGTCTCCTTTGCATCCTTTCCCAGAAAAACTGCCGCAACAATAATCACTGCAATAACAATTACCACAATAGCAGCAATTATAATTACATTCATCTTTTTCTCTTTCAGAGATTCCATAAAAGGGGCTGTCCCTTTTTCCTTTCTCCTTTTATCCATATAATCCCAACCTCTTAAGCGGCCTGTTTAAAAAACTCCGCCTTTGTAAATCACTGTCACGCCTTTAATGAAAAGTCCTGTAAACATTTCTTAATAGACACGGTAACATTTCCCCCAGATAAAAAGCAGAGTGATGCTTAAAATGCAACCGACAGGAATCGAACCTGCATTAAAGGCGTCGGAGGCCTCCGTTCTATCCGTTAGACTACGGTTGCTTAATGTAACATCAAAAGATATTACAGAATTATTACGCATCACTCTGTCACATAATAGCACATGATTTTCATCTTGTCCAGCAATTTTTAGAAAGTTTGAATTTCCTTTTTGTGCCTGTCGTAGTAATATACCCGATCAGAAAGCTTCTTAGAACAATCCGTCATTCTGCTGTTTGCAGAAGCAACCATTCCATACAGAAAGTCTCTGCTTTCATTGCCGCCTTCCGGCAAAAGAATCACTTCATGAATACTGGATGGTAAAATATAAATTCCGCTGTCCATCTGTTGTGCAAACTGTTCCAACACCCCTGGATAAAGAACAGACACCGCGCCAAACAGCCAGCAGGTATTTCCCAATACCCACATGGGTCTTAAGAAGCTGTGATCCTGCACTTTTCTGTCAAACTGCTTCGTCAGCGCCACCGCAAGCCGGTCCAGCACATCCGGCTGTTTATCGGGAAACTTTTCCAGGAGCAATTTGCGCAGCGTTTCTTTTACAGAACCGCCTCTGTCACTTTCCATCAGGCTGCCCATCCGATCCAGTTTACAGGGCATCACCTTCTGCATATTCTCAAAAGCATCCGCAATCAGCTGCTCTGTATCAATGTTCCAGTCACTCATAATTTCCCGGGTCACTGAAAATCCGCAGGCAGTCTGATCATCCTTCATCTGATACAGGCAGGGCACCAGATACAAATCTCCAAATGCCTTTTTATGCGGTACCCTGCTTAAATATTCTCTTTCACTTTCCGAAATCAGTCTGCAGATCAGATTTTCCCTGATTTCTTCATAACCTTTATTATATAAACTGTTTGCCATATCACACCACAAATAAGACCGCAGTCCATACAGTCCTCTTATCTCAGGCCGTGCTCCAGTCTCTCCCGATAACCGGGAGCATTCTTGATATCGTATTTATTGTTGAACATCTCATATTCTGCATCGGAATAGCAACTCATAAATGAAACCTCAACATTACTTCGATAAACCATGCCAACTGCGAGAGAAGGAGCCAGAACCGGATCATCAAACTCCACACAGGCCCGCTGAATTCTGCTGCAGTAATCTTCTGCCTCACCATCCTCCGGCATCGGAATCACAATTCCGAAAACATCACCGTCCACACGGCCAATCAGATAATTGCTGCCCGCTTCACTGCGGACGATTCCTGCAATCGTCTTAATCAGACGGTCGCTTTCTTCAATGCCGAAATGATCATGGACAAATTTCCAGTCATTGATATTCGCGCAGATAACGGCGGCAGGAGCCACCTCTTCCATCTCCTTGAGCCGGCCGATAAAGTAAGTCTTGCTTAACGTTCCGGTAAGTGCATCCTCGTGTTCTCCACGCTTTGCACGATAGCGTTCCTTCTCAATGACAGCTTCCAGCTCATCTGCATAAATCGCGGTTTCTCTGTATAAGTAGTGCTTATTGCCCATATTGGCATAAATGTCCACAATATTATCCAATAACTGCTCTGCCAGCGCTCTGTCCGGTGCAGCCTCTGTCTTCGCATATAAATGGCCTACAGTTCTGCCCTGGACTCTGATCTTGCGTCCCGGCTCATTTACCACATCCGGCACGAAACCGCTGAAATCACCAACTTCCACTGCGGTCTCCCCATGACGCTGAGTCAGCAGAAGTTCAACCCCCATAACTTTGTGCAGATTGGTTAAATATTCCTCCACCTTAGCTAAGTCAAAAAGATTCTCAAGGCTGTAGTCCTTCACATTCTCTTTCAGCCTCTGTTCTAACGACAATGCCCCATATTTCATACTCTGATAACCTCTTTTCCCCGATTCTCACAAGTTATTGCTTTGGTATGATTATATCCTCTGGGACATCTTTTGTCTAGCGAAAACATCGGGAACCTTATTCATGGCCCTGTGAACCGGTAACGATCAATCTTCTTTGTCCTCCCGCATCATTTCGAGATAATCTCCTTCATCGGAAAAAAGGCGATAACTACCATTCACATAACCCATATAACCATCACTCACATAATAGCCCTTCATTCCTGTTTTCCTCCTTGAAATATGAATCAATCTGTTCCGCAATCAACTGCTCTGATATCATTATCTCATTCAAAGAGTCCAATTGAACGGACTTTGTCGACCAATTTTAAAGAGCATCAATATTAAAACAGAAAAGAAAAACTTTTTCTCTTGAAAAATCCCTGATTTTCTGTACAATAGGAAAGGATAGCGTTAAACCGCTTTTATGAAAGAAAGGAAACACAACATGATCAGTGCTAACAATGTGACACTGCGCCTCGGCAAGAAGGCGTTGTTCGAAGATGTGAATATCAAATTTACAGAAGGCAACTGCTACGGCCTCATCGGTGCAAACGGTGCCGGCAAGTCTACCTTCTTAAAGATTCTTTCCGGTCAGCTTGAGACCACAAACGGTGATGTTGTTATCACCCCGGGCCAGCGTCTGTCCGTGCTGGAACAGGATCATTTCAAATACGATGAATATCCGGTTATGGATGTTGTCATCATGGGCAATGCCCGCCTTTATCAGATCATGAAGGAAAAAGATGCCATTTATATGAAGGAAGACTTTACGGACGAAGATGGTATCCGCGCTTCCGAACTGGAAGGCGAATTTGCGGAAATGGACGGCTGGAATGCAGAATCCGATGCTGCTACTCTGCTTAATGGTCTTGGCATCGATACAGATCTGCATTACACATTGATGAGTGAATTAAACGGTAACGAAAAGGTGAAAGTTCTGCTTGCAAGAGCGCTTTTCGGCAACCCTGACATTCTTCTGCTCGATGAGCCTACCAACCATCTGGATCTGGATGCGATCGCATGGCTGGAGGAATTTCTGATTAACTTTGAGAATACCGTCATCGTGGTATCTCATGACCGTTATTTCTTAAATAAGGTTTGTACACACATCGCAGATATTGACTACGGCAAAATCACTTTATATGCAGGCAACTACGATTTCTGGTATGAATCCAGCCAGCTTCTTGTAAAACAGATGAAAGAAGCCAACCGCAAGAAGGAAGAAAAGATCAAGGAACTGCAGGAGTTTATCTCCCGTTTCTCCGCAAACGCTTCCAAATCCAAACAGGCAACTTCCAGAAAACGTGCTCTCGAAAAGATTCAGCTGGACGAAATCAAACCTTCCAGCCGAAAATATCCTTATATTGATTTTCGTCCTGACCGCGAGATCGGCAATGAAGTGCTCACGGTAGAAGGCATCAGCAAAACCATCAACGGCGTCAAGGTGCTGGACAATATTTCATTCATTGTAGGACACAATGACAAAATCGCTTTCGTTGGCGGCAATGAGCAGGCTAAAACCGCCCTGTTCCAGATTCTGGTGGGCGAAATGGAACCTGATGAAGGACATTTTAAATGGGGTGTAACCACTTCACAGGCATATTTCCCGAAAGATCCCACCAATGAATTTGACTGTGAAGATACGATTGCCGACTGGCTGACCGGCTACTCCCCCGTCAAGGACGCAACCTATGTCCGCGGCTTTTTGGGTCGTATGCTGTTTGCAGGTGAGGACGGCGTGAAGAAGGTAAAAGTACTTTCCGGTGGTGAAAAGGTTCGCTGCCTGCTTTCCAAGATGATGATTTCCGGCGCAAACTGCCTGGTTCTGGATGAGCCTACCAACCATCTTGACATGGAATCCATCACCGCACTCAACAATGGTCTGATCAAATTCCCCGGCGTTGCACTTTTCTCCTGCCACGACCATCAGTTTGTACAGACCACAGCAAACCGCATCATGGAAATTCTTCCCAACGGCTCCATGATCGATAAGATCACAACCTATGACGAATACCTTGCAAGCGATGAAATGGCAAGAAAACGTACTGTTTATACTGCTAACAGAGAAGAGGATGACAATTGAACACGGTAGATCTGCATGTACACTCCGATAAATCGGACGGCAGCTTTACTCCCTCCCAGGTGGTGGATCTGGCGCTGGCCAAAGGGCTCAGCGCCTTTGCTTTAACCGATCATGACACCACGGCAGGATTGAAAGAAGCCCAGGCTGCCGGTAAAGAAAAGGGAATTGAGGTCATAAGCGGCATTGAATTTTCCACCGGCTATCCTATCGCCGGCACCGCTGAAAAGGATATCCATATCGTGGGGCTTTTCATCGATGAGAATGCGCCCGCCTTTCAGAAACATCTGAAACAGTTTGTGGATGCCCGCATTGTGCGAAATCAGAAAATGTGTGACAGACTCCGTGCGGACGGCATAGACATCAGCTACGAGCAGCTGCTGGAGGCTTTTCCCGGAAGCGTTATCACCCGTGGACATTACGCACGCTATCTTTTTGAGCACGGATACGTCAAAAGTCAACCGGAGGCCTTTGACCGCTATCTGGGAGACCACACAAAATATTTTGTCCCCAGAGAAAAAATCACACCGGCTCAGGCCGTTCAGCTGATTCTGGATGTGAAGGGGATTCCGATTCTGGCACATCCTACCCTGTATCATTTAGGAAAAGATCAGTTAAATTCTCTGGTTCAGAATCTCAAAGAAGCCGGACTTGTCGGAATCGAAGCCATCTACTCCACTTACAGCGCCGGTGAAGAACGACAGATGCGCCAGCTTGCCGAAAAATATCAGTTACTCATTTCCGGCGGTTCGGATTTTCACGGAAAAAACAAGCCGAATCTGGAAATCGGCACCGGCTATGGCAAACTGTTTGTGCCTGAAGATGTGCTGATCAACTTAAAGAATAAGAGAAAGGAACTGTTTCATGTCTGAAAAAATTCTTTTCACAGATATGGATGGGACTCTTCTGACCTCCGACAAAAAAGTTACGGAAACCATGCGGGAACTGCTCACCAAAATGGTGAAAGCCGGCAACAGACTTGTCCTTTCTTCCGGCCGTGCTCTAAACAGCATTCTGAAGGTGGCTTTGGAAAACAAACTGCTTTTTCCTGACACCCTCATCATTGCAGTCAACGGCAATATGGTCTATGACTATGACCGCAGACAGTACCTGATAAACAAAACTGTCCCTTTGGATATTGTAAATGGTGTCATTGAACTGGCTCACAAATACGGTCTTCATATTCAGTCCTATAATGATCAGTATATTGTCTGCGAAAAGGAATGTCCGGAGCTTGATCAATATAAAAAAGCAACCGGAATGGAGGCAATCATTACTGATGACATTGCCAAAACCCTTGAAAAGCCTCCCTGCAAACTGCTTGCCATTGACTTAAAAGACAGAACCAGACTGACTCTGCTTCAAAAGGACGTACTGGAGCGTTACGGCAGCACTGTCACGGCCATTTTTTCCTGCAATGAATATCTGGAAATTTTCGATAAAACTGCCGGCAAGGGAAGCGCTGTACAATTTGTCTGCAAACAGCTCAATATTCCGATTGCAAATGCGGTTGCGGTTGGGGATGCTGAAAATGATATCACCATGCTGGAAGCTGCAGGCATTTCCGCTGCTATGGCCAATGCCCGCCCTGAGGTGAAAAAACATGCGGACTTTGTCACGCAAAATGACAATAACCATGACGGACTTTCAGAAGTGATATTGAAATATTTTGATTTGTAAATAATAAGGCAGCAGCCAGTGATTCTGTCACATGGCTGCTGCCCTGTTTTACTAACCCTCTACGATCAGATATCTTCCATCTCCGACTTCAAATACTTCCGCTGCCTCCAGAATATTGTCAGGATCTTCCATATCGATTCCTTCTTCTTCAAAGTACTCAACAACTTCATCGGCACTGTCCACCACAACTGCCATACATTCTTCCAGAAATGCTTCCGCAGACTCCAGATTGTCTGCCACATCTTCCGGGAAAAGTTTCCCCTGCTGCTCTATAAAACATTTTAAAACCATTTCATCGTATTCATGCATATGCAATCGTTCCTCCTTTGTAAAATAATCGAATTCCTACTGACAGGCAAATATCCTGACCGGCAATCATTCCTGCCGCGTTAAGCCGATTATAATACAAGATACTATAGTGGGCAAGTACTTACTTCAAAACAGCGATATCATAACAAATCCCGTTTTTTATTCCATATTCCCGCTCCATATAATACATGATTCTTTTCTGTGCAAAAACTGCATTTTCCGGATTACAGTTCACCAGCAGTATTAAAAACTGATTATCACTGTAGCGGGTAAAGCAATCACTTTTCCGCAGATTTCTCCAGATCGCAGTCTGCAGCTTTTCACTCAAAATACTCAGTCTCTTTTCCGTGAGAGGAGTTCCTTTCTTTTCATTCAGCATTGTGCATAGAAGCAATGTGGCATGTTCCTCCACTCCCCGGTTGTTTCTCACTATCTGATTACAGATTCCTTCAAAATTCGGATAGGTGCAATAATAGGTTCCATGAATATTTTTTCCTGATAAAGTGAGTTCTCTCTGAATGTCTTCAATCGTTCCTGCCGCATTTCGAATCCGGTCACGCATCATTTCATGCCGCTCTCTCATCTCATCGGAATAATTGTTATGAAGCTCCTCTGAATAGTATTCTGTTGTCTTTTTATAAAACTGCTGCGCTTCCTGATATCTTCCGAGGGCAATCAGACAATCCAGACTCTCCAGAGACCATTCTTCGTTTGGATAGACTTTTTCAGCCCGAACGCATAAATCCAGCACCTCTTCATAGCGCTCTTCCTGTTTTAAAATGCTGCAGGCATCCTTTAAACACTTATAATACATTTCCCTGTATTTTTGTCGTTCGGTCAGCGCCCATGCTTTCTGAAGTCTGGGAAAAAATTCTCCCTGATAAATATCGCAGGCTTCCTTTAAATAGTGAAGCTTTTTCTTTTCTTCGCTTTCCGTCTCCGCATTTTTGAAAGCATTTTTAAATCGTTGGGTATCTGTCAGTGTATGAAAACTGCTCTTCCAGCAATAACGGCTTTTTTCAATCATAATTTCCGTATCCTCAGGAAGCGTTGAAGCTGCGACCAGTTTGCGCAGCCGAAAAACTGTCTGCTTTAAATTGTTGGTTTGATCCTCAACCTTTCCTTTTCCATACAGAGCTTCCTGCAATTCTTCCCGGGAGATACCGTCCTCACCCACATGCAAAAGAATTGCCAGAAGCTGCATGGGTTTACTTGTACTGGTCTTATCCAGCTTCAGCTCTGTCCCGTTTAACATGAGACGAAATCCGCCAAAGAAATTCACATCAATTACATCGCTGTCGGCATTCCCATCATTGCGTTTCAGCCTGCGAACAATCTGCCAGACGCCTTTTTCCTTCCAGGAAGGACAAATATATTTGGCCAGCGCTTTTAGCTCCGGCCGGGCATTTTCCACCGCATAACTTTCTCCGGCTGCCTGAATCAGTCCAATATCATTGGTATTGTCTCCAAAAGCCATTGTCTCGCTTTTTGTAATGCCGAAAAATTTCTGTAAAAAAATAATTGCATTTCCCTTATCCACGGACAGATCCATAAAATCCACCCATTCCTCTCCGGCAACACAGGTTTTTAACTTCTTTCCCCACTCCGGAATAAAAACGGACTCTCCCAGCTGGCGTATGCTGTTTTTTTGATAAATTGCCACCTTCAAAATCGGCTCATTCTCCGCCAGCACATCCTTCACAACCCGGTATGTGTTGTGATAACCATAGGTCATCAAATCCAGAAATTCCTGATTATCCGTCTCAAGCAGACTTCCCGTAGGAGTGGACACCACCATTTCACAATCCGGATAGTTTCGCAGCTGTAATATCAGCTGTTCCACATAATCACGGCGCATTTCTGTCAGGGACAGATCCCGATCCTGATATCGAATATGTGCTCCGTTTTCTGCAATATATACAATACGGTCTGAAACGGCGCGAAAAACATTTTTAATGCTGGCATACTGACGTCCGCTGGCGCATACAAAAATTATTCCAAGATCCGTTAAACGCCTGATTTCTTCCTCTATCTCAGGATATAAATCCGGTGTGGAATCCTGAATCAGAGTACCGTCTATATCTGTTGCGATCAACTTAATCATTCTGCTGTTATTTCTCCATATCCTTTTGCTAAATTCCCACAGTACACAGATTTCTCCTGTGAAGTTCCTGATACAGTCTGCCCACTGGCAGTCCGACCACATTATTATAATCTCCGCTAATTCCCCTGATATGCGCGGCACACAATCCCTGAATTCCGTATGCGCCGGCTTTATCCATGGGCTCTTTTGAGGCTACATAAGAAGCAATCTCCTGATCGCTCATCGGGTAAAACTCCACTTCCGTGCACTCATAAAAAGTAAAGTGCTCACATTCTTCCCCGCGCTTTGTCCAGAACACGGTAACCCCCGTATAAACCTGATGTTTTCTGCCCTGCAGCAGCTTAAGCATTCTGCAGGCATCCGCTTCGTCTGCCGGTTTTCCCAGTATCTGGCCGTCACAGGAAACAATGGTATCCGAACCGATTACCAGAAGCGGCATCGATTTCATTTCTTTACTTTTTTGTTGAAAAATATCTTCTGCTTTCTGAAAGGAAAGCTCTTTTACAACCTCAGAAGGAACAGCCGAAGTTACCTGTTCTTCCTTTTTGCTGGGGCATACTTCAAAAATCAGACCGATCTGCTTAAGCAGCTCCTGTCTTCTCGGTGATGCCGATGCCAGCACAATTCGATAATTGTTCATACTTCTATCAGACAGCAGCCGGCAATGTGCCCCTTTTCACAGGACAGCACAGTTAAATTACCGTAACAGCTGTTTTACTCCTCCACTCGGGTTTCCGGCACGAACAGTCTGGTATCCTTAAATTCTTCCTTTCTGTGTCCGCCTTCCAACGCTTCTTTGCAAAAAGTTTCCTGTGCACAGTAGAGTTCCTTTCCTCTTCTGTTCACCTTTTCATAACTGCCGTCAGGCTGCAGAATATGAGCCTTCATGTTATCCTTAAGCTGACCGGCCAGAATATGCTTTAACTCTTCCTGTAATTTTGTGTCCTTCACCGGGAACAGAATTTCCACACGGCGCTCCAGATTTCTTGGCATCCAGTCCGCGCTGCTGCAGTAATATTCCGGTTTCTGGTTATTTTCAAAATAGAATATTCTCGCATGCTCCAGGTAGGTACCCACGATCGATCGAACCCGGATATTTTCACTGACACCGGGAATACCAACCTTTAAACAGCAGATACCACGGACAATCAGATCAATCTCCACCCCTGCCTGACTGGCCTCATACAACGCCACAATAATATCTCTGTCACACAGAGAGTTCATTTTTGCAACAATACGCGCGGATTTTCCTTCCAGCGCATTTTTCTTTTCTCTGTTGATCAGGTACAAAAAGCGGTCCTTCAGCCAGAGCGGTGCAAGGCTCAGGCAATTCCAGGAACGGGGCTCCGAATAACCGGACAGCATGTTGAATACTGCAGTTGCATCCTCTCCGATCGCTTCATTCACTGTCATCAGGCCCACATCGGTATATAATTTAGCCGTTGCATCATTATAGTTACCGGTGCCCAGATGCACATAACGGCGGATACCGTCCTCCTCGCGGCGCACTACCAGAGTGATCTTGCTGTGCGTTTTTAAGCCCACCAAACCGTAAATAACATGACAGCCGGCTTTCTCCAGCTTTCTTGCCCAGACAATGTTATTTTCTTCATCAAAGCGCGCCTTCAATTCCACCAGAACAGAAACCTGCTTGCCGTTTTCGGCCGCCTGCGCCAGGGCCGCGATAATCGGAGAATTACCGCTGACACGATATAATGTCTGCTTGATTGCCAAAACATCCGGATCCTTGCTCGCCTGCCGTATGAAATCAACTACAGGTTCAAAGGTCTGATAGGGATGATGTAAAAGAATATCTCCCTTTTTAATTATGTCAAAGACAGAGCCTTCCGATTCAAACTCGCTTACAGGCTGTGGAACAAATTTTGCCGCCTTCAGATGATCAAAACCTTCCAGCCCATAAAGCTTCATCAGAAATGTCAGATCCAGAGGACCATCAACCATAAAAATGTCCGATTCTTCCACACTGAGTTCCTTTTTTAAGAGCTTGAGCATCCGCTTATCGGCGCCATCTTCAATCTCAAGACGCACAGCCTGACCCCAGCGACGCTTTTTTATCTGCTTTTCAATCTCCAAAAGCAGATCCTCCGCCTCATCCTCATCAATGGCCAGATCGGCATTTCTCGTGATACGGAAAGGATAGGCGCAAATCACATCATAATTTAAGAAAAGCTTGCTGATATTTCTCTCAATAATCTCTTCCAGTAAAATGACTGTCTTGTTCGTCCCTTCACTTTCCTCTCCTGACGGAATGGGTACTATTCTCTGAAGTACGGAAGGAACCTGCACTGTCGCAAACTCGGTTTCCTGCTCCGTGCTTCCCTTTTTAATGAGAAGGGCACCAATATTGAGCGATTTGTTTCTCAGCAAAGGAAAAGGACGTGAGGAATCCACCGCCATAGGGGTGAGAACCGGATATACATTATCCTCAAAATAGCGATCCACAAATCTGGCCTGTTGTGCGTTGAGCGCTTCATGCCGTTCCACAAAGGTAAGTCCGTTTTGTTTTAACAACGGAAGCAGCATTCTGTTATATGTAGAATACTGTAGCGCAGCAAATGCATGTGTTTCCTCTGCAAGCATGGCCAACTGCTCTTTCGGAGACAGTCCTGCAATATCCTTTTTGGAATATTTGGCATTCACCATATCCACTAAAGACCCGATGCGCACCATGAAAAATTCATCCAGATTAGACGCGGTAATACTTAAAAATTTCAGCCTTTCAAAAAGCGGGATCTGCTTATCCCTCGCCTCTGAGAGCACCCTTTTATTAAAAAGCAGCCAGCTTTTTTCACGATTTGTATAATAAACAGGGTTAATAAGTTCTACATTTTCCATAATCAGTTATCCCTTCTTTGCAATTACAATATCCGCTTCTGTCTGATCACCGGACGGATACTGTATACTTCTTCGAAGAAATCTGCACGTCTGTCAAAAAGTCCCTTTTCCAGCGTGATATCTTCTATCGTATTAACATTGAGAATCAGCTGATCCTCCCGGAGTGCAGCTTTGACATCTTTGCATTTCTGCTTATGACTGCGGTCCAGTGCATTGGATATCTGTAAAATCGCGGTCAGCTTGGCAATGATCAGATATTCCTCTCTGCTCATTTTGCCGCCTTCCATGCTGTTCATATCATAATCGAATTCCAGATGATTATATTTCACCACATTTGCCACGATTTCCCGTTCCATGTGAGAAAGGCCAATGATTTCCGTTGACATGATGATCGCATAAGAGCACTCGGCAAGATTGAGCATACTGATGTACTTGCCGCAGTCATGCAGCAGCGTGGCAATTCGAAGAAGAAGCCGCTCTCTTTTTCCCAGTCCATGCACTTTTTTCATGCTGTCATAAATCGTCAGGGCAATCTGTTCCAGCGTTTCCGCCCGTCTTTTACTTCCCATATAACGTTTGCTGATTCCCCGTGCACAGGTAATAATGTCCTGTTCAAAATCATGAACCTGTGATAACAGTCGGCGCTTCTCGGCATATTCATAAGCCATGCCGTCGCACAGGCTTACACCGGGAGCCCAGATCAGTTTTGCATTTGTCTGAATTGCCACCTGTTTTACAATGGCAGAAGAAATTCTCAAAAGCTGTATATTTTCCTCAGGCATGTCAAATCTCTGCGCGATTTCCTGCGCCGTATGCCCGCCCAGATATTCCAGATAACTCTGAAAAGAGGCGCTGTCCAGATAACCGGAAAGCTCCGGTGAAGCCAGCTTGTTCTGTATGAGCGCAGAAATATAGTCATCCACTACGATGATATTTTCAATCACTCTGTCCTTTAAATACATTTTCCGAAATACGGAAAGCTGCGCGGAAAGCACCTCATCCAGCAGTTCTTCATACTGGCTGGGGCGCACATTCAGCGGATGAAGCTTCTCCTGCAGTCTCAGTACACCAAGCCTTAAATTCTGAGTAGAGGATAGCTTATCCTTGTCGAAAAGCGAAAGCTGAATGCTGCCGCCGCCGATATCCAAAACAATAGTACCTTTTTCGATAATTTTCTCGAAACCTTCTCCTTTGGACGCAATTGACTTATAATCCAGGAAACGCTGCTCGGAGTTACTCAATACCTCAATTTTCACCCCGGTTCGCTGCTCAATCTGATCAAGAAAAATTACCGTGTTTTTAATTTCACGAATGGCACTGGTTCCATAAGCCTTGTAATCATCCACTTTATAGCTGTTCATGATGTCCACAAATTCGCGCAGTACCTGACAGAGTTCGTCCATCTTTTCATGGCTGACTTTTCCTTCTACGTAAGTCTCACTTCCCAGGTCAAGACGGTTTCTAACGCAATCAACCTCACGGATCCCGGTTGATTTTGATATTGTAAAAATTTTCAGAGACTGTTCATAGGAACCAACATCGATTGCTGCAAAAGTTTTCATATTCTCCTCATCCTGCTGCGTAGGCAGCACCTTTATTTCACTCAAGGCCCTGCAGATAATCCACAAACTGCTGAGCAGTACGGCCTGACAGACCTCCATGGGACAGTTCCCACTGATTTGCTTTCAAAAGAAGTTCCTCTTCCGGCATTGTGATGCCGTAACGCTCCGCCAGCGCCTTTACAATGCCGTTAAACTGCATCTTATCCGGCGATCCGAAATAGATTGTCACACCGAACCGCGAAGAAAGAGACAGCTTTTCCTGCACGGTATCTCTTGTGTGCAGGTCTTCATCCTTCTCTTCCTTATCTTTAAAGCTTTCACGAATCAGATGGCGTCTGTTGGAGGTAGCATATATCAGTACGTTTTTCGGTTTTTTCTCCAGACCGCCTTCAATTACAGCCTTCAGATATTTATATTCAATCTCGAATTCTTCAAAACTGAGATCATCCATATACAGGATGAACTTATAATTCCGGTTTTTGATCTGCGCAATCACATCATTCAGATCCTGGAACTGATGCTTGTACACCTCAATGATACGCAACCCTCTGTCATAATATTCATTGGCAATCGCCTTGATGCTGGAGGATTTTCCGGTTCCCGCATCACCAAACAGCAGACAGTTATTGGCCTTTTTCCCACGGACAAAAGCTTCCGTATTTTCTATCAGTTTCTTTTTCTGCATTTCATAGCCAACCAGATCGGACAGCTTCACATGGGCGATATTTAAAATCGGCTCAATCGCCACGCCGCCTTCATTGCGTGCAATCCGAAACGCCTTGTGCAGGCCGTATTTTCCAACCCCGTATTCCCGATAAAATTCCGTCAATGTATGCTTCATTTCTTCCGGGGTATGATCCTTACAGAACTTCTGTGCAAGCGTACAGATTCGATCCTTGATTCTGGTATTGTAAACCTTACTCTCCTGGGTATTGCTCTCATAATCCAGCACCAGTTCAAAGTCCTCTGCGTCAAGAGCCTCCTGCATTGGCTTGAAATCATAATCATAAAATTCTTTGAAAATCACAATGTCATGGAGCACCGCTTTGTTTATGGTTCCATCCACTTCACCTCTGATTTCGCATGCACGGCTGTAACTGTTTTCATTGTTTACCAGAAGATTGGTCAGATAGCAATGCCAGAGATTTCCGTAAAATCCATATTTACCGGCCATTTCCAGCATTCGGTGCACACAGTCGTAGAGCAGACCTGCCTTGTCCTCCTGGTTATAAAATTCATCATCATAATTTTCCATGAGCCACACCATATCCTGAAGCAGCTCACCATCTTCAAAATTTTTGTATACAATCAGTTTTTCTGTTTTCATAATCTCCTCATTTTGCGCTCTTCTTTCGGGAAACTTCTCAAACAGCTTTGCTGTTCGAGAAGTAGCGCAACATTTCGCGCGATTTTGCGCGAAATGTTGCTTAGTAGTTGCCTAAAATTTTCATGTTTGATGCTTCTTCGCGCAGGCCCCGCAGCGCATTCTTTACGGCGCTGTCTGCCAGATTGCCCTCAAAATCAATAAAGAAGCGGTATTCCCAGGTCCGGCCTTCAATAGGACGGCTCTCGATCTTTGTCAGGTTCAGGTTATTGTAAATGAAGTGCGAAAGCATATGGTAAAGGGATCCGCTCTCATGACGCACTTCAAAACAGATGCTCACCTTCTTTGCATCCTTTTTAAAAATCTTCTGATTCGTAACGATGATAAAACGTGTGGAATTTGAAGAAACGTTGTTCACCGGTTTTTCCAGTACTTCCAGTCCGTATACCTTTCCGGCATACTCACTGGCAATGGCAACCTGATCTTTACGTCCCTCTTCCGCCACCTTGCGGGCTGCAAATGCATTGTTGGGCATGGAAATCTGCTGCCAGCTGTGTGCGCCCAGGTAACGGGAACTCTGCATCAGTGACTGAGGATGGGAATAAACTGTCTTAATATCAGAAAGCTGTGTCCCGGGCACTCCGAGCAGACAGTGTTCAATTTTGATAATCTGCTCTCCCACGATATAATTTTCAAATTCTACCAGTAAATCATAAATTTCATTCACAATTCCTGCTGTGGAATTTTCAATGGGCAAAACGGCGAAATCGGCGCTTCCTTCATCAATGGCGCTCATGGCATCCCGGAAAGTATCTACATGAATGCTGTCGATTTCCTCCCCAAAAAACTTCACCATAGCGGCTTGGGAATAGGCGCCCTCCGCCCCCTGAAATACCACCCTGACTTTACGGGTATCCAGCTCTTCTACCGCGATAAAGGGCAGCCTGCCGGTCTGCCCCTGCTGATTCAGCATCTGATACTGCAGCTTGCGGCTCATGGACATAATCTGTTCAAACAGTTCTGTAATTCCATGACTGTTAAAATCATTATGAGTCAATGAGCGAACCTTCGCCAGCTTCTCCTCTTCTCTGGCCTTATCAAAAACCTTCTTACCTGTTTCAATTTTGTATTGTGCAACCTGGCCGCATACATCCATCCGTTTCTCGTACAGCTCTACAATCCGGCTGTCGATTTCGTCAAGCTGCTGCCGCAGCTGTAATAAATCCATCAAAAGTTTCCTCCATCTTCTTTCGTTTATTTTCGCTCATAACCGGATCTTTGTCCGATCTGAGAATTTGCTCATTCCTTCTTTTTCATCAGTTCCTCAGCCATCTGCTTTACACTCTTTCCCGTGGCGGGATGCCGTAAAAATCCTGCAATCTGCGCAAGCGGGATCAGCACATAGTCCCGGTTTTCCATATCGATATGCGGCACACACAGTTCAGCGCTCTGAATCACCTGATCATCGTAAAACAGGATATCCAGATCCAGGGTTCTGGGGGCACGATAATCATTGGGAATTCTGCCGGTGCGCTCCTCAATACGTGTCAAAATATCCCGAAGTTCCCATGGCGTATACAACGTACGAAGTTTTAAAACACCGCTGTAATAGGTATTATCCGGTGTACCGGAAACAAATACGTCCGAGTACTGCTCCACCTTGCAGGCTTTCGACTCCTTTAACATGACAATCCCCTGATTAATGTAGGACTCCCGATCTCCAAAATTGGAGGAAAAGCTTAAATATACCGTGTGCCAGCTTCTGTGTATCATGGCGCTGATCGCCTCAAAAGGCTGTGCTGCCAATGCACTCTGCTTACGGATCTCAAGCTTGACCTCTTTGATTTTTGAAAAATTAAGTAAAATCTCTTCTGCAAGTCGTTCGATTACAGTCTCAATCAGCTGATAGGTCCGGGTGCGCATGAACCGTGCAATAAAATCACAAATCTCTCCGTAATCAATCGCGCGCTCGATCTGATCTGTCAGTCCAGCTGGCCGCAGATCGGTATACAAAACGGCGCTGATATAAAAAACCTGTCCCTGTTCCTTTTCCTGACGGGTTCTTCCGTGATAAGCATAAACTTCCAGATTCTCGATTCTGATTTCATCCATGACACTTCCTCCCTTCAAATTCATCGGATCCTGTTCTTTCATTTTGCGTTACAGCTATGCCATACATTCAAAAGTCGGCGGCACATACCTTTACAAAGACAATCCTTTTCAAAATTATATCACAATTTGCATAAAAAAAGAAGTTATGTCCATACTATTTCTTATGAAAAAGTTATGTAAAGATTTTATAAAATGCGGCACCATCGGCTGGTGCATGGAAATACTGGTTACTGCCCTTGACGCGTTTCGAAAAAGAGAGGCTACCCTTACCGGTCATACTTCCCTGTTTATGTTCCCGATTTACGGTGCAGCCTGCCTGCTCAGGCCCTTTTGCATCCTGCTTTCAGGGTTTCACTGGTTCATCCGTGGAATTACCTATATGATATGTATATTCTCAGGGGAATACGCAAGCGGACGCTTTTTGCAGAAAAAAGGCTGCTGTCCCTGGCACTATCACCGTTCCCCCTGGAATATCAATGGTGTCATCAGGCTGGACTATGCACCTGCATGGTTTCTTGTCGGCCTGCTGTTTGAGCGGGTAATTATGCGGGATTCCGATTAACATGTTGTTACGTTACTGTTCAGAGGCCTTCTGAACAGTAACTGATTTTTCAGATTCAGGTACTTTTGGATTTGGGTACTTTCGGATTCAGGTACTTTCGGATTCAGGCATGTGATTCAGGTATTGGTTCGACCTTTCGTTCAGCCAGTTTATCTCTACCAGGGTATATACGATCGAAACTGCCGAAAATACCCTGATTTCGTGCCATAAACCTAAAAAAATAAAATACCGAGATGAGGGTATATGGAAGCGAATTTTCTGTAAATACCCCGTAAAGCGGCTAAATATGGGGTATTTCTAAGAAATTTGATTCCATATACCCCCTGAAGGCATCTAAGCCTGACAAAATAGGCTATTTCGGGGTATTTTAAAAGAAAAAATCTGTATATACCCCGAAGCTGCAGGCGCAGCAATATCTTTGCGGTACTGTTCGGTAAGCGGCCAATACCCGAATAACTAAACTAATAACTAAACTATAACTAAACTACAACTAAACAATTAAACAATTTTAAAAAAAGCTGTTGACTTTTTCGCCACAATCCTATATAATATGTTTTGTCGCGCAGGAATGGCGGAATTGGCAGACGCGTACGGTTCAGGTCCGTATGATAGCAATATCATGAGAGTTCAAGTCTCTTTTCCTGCACTGCAAAAGAAACATTTTGCAAAAGCAAAATGTTTCTTTTTTTATGCTACAGAAAAGTCTTCCGGCTTTCCTATAGCATAAAAAAGCTGCTCTATTCCATTTCCAGGTGTTCTTTTCGCTTTTCTCTGTTTAATCCGCCACTGGTCGGTGATACATTACTTTTCAGAAAGCTGGCACGCATTACCGCATTTTCGCCGAATTTGGCACGAATGCTGTCTATCGCCTTATTGGCCTTCTCCAGTTTTTCATAGTTTGTCTGATCAAAAAGGCTGTATTGCCGGTACTCTTCGCTGGTCAGCCGAGTGGCTGTCACGTTTAGCAGGCGCAGCGGCGTATGTCCGTCCCACATACGCATAAGAAGCGTGTAGGCAGCTTTATAAATTTCTTCTGTCACATCCGTTGCAGAATCCAGCTGCATCTGTCTGGAGCTGTTTTCAAAAGTTGATGTACGCATGCCTACAGAAACCCCCTGCGCCTTACGCTGATCCGCACGCAATCGGATTCCCACAGTCTCGCAAAGAGAAAGCAGAATCTGTCTGGCATACGCAATTGTCGTCACATCCTCCGGAGTCGTTACACTGTTGCCGCAGCCTTTGTTCTCTTCCTGCATGTCGAACATATCTGCAGGTTCTCTTCCCCATGCATATTCATAGAGTGCTTCCCCATGCTTTTTCAAATGAGCGCGCAGCATTCCCAGATCTGCATGCGCCAGATCCCCGATTGTATAAATTCCCAGACTCTTCAATTTCTGTGCTGCAGATTTTCCGCAAAACAGAAGGTTATCCACAGAAAGCGGCCACAGCTTCTTCGGGACTTCTTCCGGAAATAATGTATGTACCAGATCAGGCTTTTTAAAATCTCCCGCCAGCTTTGCCAGCAGACGATTTGTGGAAATACCGATATTCACCGTAAATCCCAGTGTCTGTTTTATTTCTTCCCGAAGCCGGTTTGCAAACTGTTCCGGATTGCAATAAAGCTCTTCAAAGCCTTCGAATTCAGCCCAGGCCTCATCAATGCTGTAGGGAATGACCTGATCCGTATACTTTGCCAGAAGCTTCCTCAATCGATTGGACTGTTCTACATAAACTGCAAAATCCGGTTTTATAACAATCAGATTGGGACATTTGCGCTTTGCCGCCGCCAATGGTTCGCCGGTAGTCACACCATATTTCTTAGCCGGTGAGCTTTTTGCCAACACCACTCCATGGCGCGCTTCCTCGTCGCCTCCCACAGCGGACGGTACCGTGCGCAAATCCACCGAATCGAGTCCGCTTTTCAGTCTCTCAAGGGCGCTCCAGCTTAAAAATGCGCTGTTTACATCTATATGAAATACAATTTTATTTCTCATCCGCATGAAACTCCTGTTCCATTCCTTCGTGCTGCCTGCCCCGTAAAACACTTCCATAAATTTCAAACAACATTTTAAAGATCTGGCGGAATCGCTTTCTCGTTGTTGCATCAAACTTCCGCATGTGCTTAAAACAGAGTTTTAAATTCTTCTGCCAGTTTTCTGCAAATTCCGACACAGTCAACACTTTCGTCTGCTCAATTGTCTCAAAAAGCGCATTCACAAAAAGCATTCGCTCCTCTTCCGGTAATGAAAATATCCACTGATTGAGCACTTCATTCATCCTTTTTTGCTTTGCTTCAATATCCGGAGCCTTCACAAAAGCGCCATCTTCGATTTCCCAGGTATAACAGTCATGCTGCCTCGGCCCAAAAGCGCTGCTTTTTACCACTTCGTAGAATTCATAATTTTGCAAAAGCATTCCAACCAGCGATGAATACGGCAAAATCCGATGAATTCTGTCGCGAATATTTTCATAAGAAGCGCCGCTGATCACCTCAGGCACAAATCCCGGGCCATCCAGACTGTAGATATCCGTAATTCTCTGCTGCACATAACCATCCGCCCAAATAGAGGAATATACAGCCAGATTACCGCCCTTGGAATGTCCACACACCATAAAGCTGCCCGGAATCCTGCAGCTGACCTGTTCCAGATAAAGTGCGCTTTCCATCTGCGAGGGAATCGGTTTTGAGAAAACCATATTAAAGTCCTCTTTCCAGCCTACAATAGAACCATCTGTTCCACGAAATGCCACCACCGGTTCACAGCCTTCCGGAAAAAATGTGATCGCACCAAACTGGGTGACATTTTCCTCATCCAGCCTGGAACGGTAATAGTTACACTTCATTCTCTGGTAACGCTTACAGGAAAGCAGCGTACTCCAAAGCTCCCGATTCTGCTTCTCATACCATTTATCCTCAAACACTTTGTCCGGATTCATGATTTCATTGATCTTTAGCAGAGTGACAGCCTTTTTTCTTTCGCCCAGAGCCGGAACAGCACCGTCAAATTTCAGGTAGGAAAGCTGTGCCAGCACAAGGATATCCACCTCACAAAAATGATATTCCTGAAAGCTTTTGCTGCCATATTCTTTCAGATAACTAATTATATTTCCCAACAAAGTCAGTCCCCGTTTCTCCTTCCATCTTTCCTTCAAAAAGCTCCGGTTTTTCTGCCATCTTCGTCATCGTATCAAAGGCGTAGAGCACCATTTTGTCCTTATTGCAGCGCATCTGCGGATCACGATCCAGATGCGCCTTAAAATGGTCGATCTGCCAGATCATAATATCGACCACAGTTTTCCCCGATACCTTTTTCTTACAGGAAAAACTCTCATGCTCCCTGTAATAGACAAACTCTGCCAGAATATCGGGATGTGCCAACAGCCGCCTCCAGAAGGCATCATAAAACGCCTGATCCTCACCTGCGTACATGCATAAATTCGCAGCAAAAGCGGCTGCATTTTCAATCCGCGCTCTGGTTTCTTCTGTCATTTACCATCAGCCTCACTTCCATTGAAACCTCTATGTGAATGTATGTTCGCCTTTTATTCTATCACGCATACATTCCTTTTTCCATAGATTTATGCTTTTTTCATAAATGTTTCCCTATTGTGTTACTGTTTCCTCGCGGCAAGGCCTGCATTCGTTTTCCAAAAAAGCGATAGAAAAAGGGATTCCAAAAATACTTTGGATTCCCTTTCCGCTTTGCATTACAAATATTTATATTCTTATTGTAGCCTGTTTTCTTAAAACAATTCACTTATTCATAGCCGTAAAAAATCTGGGCGATGGGTGAGGTTTTATCCAGGACCAGGGTGTTGTTTCCTCCTGTCAGGGATTCTTTGGCAGCGTCGAGGGAACGAACAAAGTTGTAGAAGTCGGCTTTGTTTTCATCGTTATAGGCCTCTGAAAGAATCTGCATGTACATTGCTTCACCTTCGGCCTTGATTTTTTCCGCCTCTGCTTCCGCTTCTGATTTCATCACGGAAACCTCTTTGGAGGTATCGTTTAAAATTTTCTGGGCGGATGATTTTCCCTGTGCGGTATAGGATGCGGCAATGTTATTTCGCTCTGAAATCATACGCTCGTAGACAGACTGTTTGTTGTCATCGGGCATATCCAGGGATTTGGTTTCCACTGCTACCACTTCAATGCCATATCCGTCAAGGGATGTACCGATGTTATCGCTGATGTCCTGCGCCAGCTTTCCATCCCGGTTTTCGATGATTTCGGCCTGATCCATGTTGGAGATGACGGATTTCATTGAGGAAAAGACAGTGGCACTGATGCGTGACTGTGCCTGAGCCACCTGTCCGTTTAAGTGTCTGGTAAAGAGCACAGGATCTGATATTTTCCAGAGCACAAAGGCATCTGCAATCATGCTCTTTTTATCCTTGGTGATGACATCTGATTTCGGAATATCATAGAGCTGTAATTCTTTCGGAACGGATGCGCTTTCCTGAATAAACGGTATTTTGAACGATACGCCGGGTTGTTCAATCACCTTTACAATCTCTCCAAACTGTTTGATCAGCTTGTATTCGTTCGGATATGTAACTACCATGGAAGACAGCAGCACAAAGACAATAGCGATCACTGCTGCGATTCCGATGAATTTTCCTGATTTTTTCATTTGCTGCCTCCTCTCTATTCCTGGCTGTCATTTTCAGCTGTGCTGCCTGCATTTTCGCTGCCGGCTGCAGAAGCTTTTGCATCAGAAGCCTTGCCCGCAGCTTCAGACGTTCCTGCTGTTGTGAAGCTGTCCAGCGGTAAAAACTTCTGGGTTCCGTTATCATCCACAATAATGATTTTCAGATAAGGAAGCACTTCTTCCATCGTCTCATAAAACATGCGCTGCTTGGTGATCAGCGGATATTTCGTATATTCCGCATACATCTGCTCAAAACGGGCCACCTGTCCCTGTGCCTCATTGATTCTGGCTTCTTTCTGAGCTTCCGCATCCTTGATGATCTGGTCACATTCTGCCTCCGCAAGCGGAATTTTTTCGTTGCGGTCCTTGTTGGCATTATTGATTGCAGTTTCCTTGCCCTGCTTTGCGTTTTCCACATTCTTGAAGGCATTCATAACCTCTGTCGTTGGCGGAAAGGCATCCTGAATTGTGATATTGACCACGGAAAGACCGATATCCTCCCGAATCATGCGTTCCGTCAGCTTTTCCTTAATTTCAGACTGAATAGCCGCCTTGCCGGTGGTGATCACATCATCCACATTATAGATGCCGACCGTATCACGAATATAGGACTGTGCCAGCATTTTCAGCGTTCCTTCCGGATTCTCGGAAGCATACAGATATTTCACAGGATCGCTGACCATATATTCCAGATAAAAATCTGTATTGACAAAGTTAAAATCCTTGGTGATCATAATTGCTTCTTCATCAATGGACTCTCCTGTTTCCGCATCATAACCGATGGGCATCCCCTTGATGACCTTGGACACCTTGCGCACCTGCTGAATGAAGGGGATTTTAAAATGCAGTCCGGCATCAGATACCGCTTCCGGATTTCCAAGGGTGGTCACTACCGCATAGTTATCTTCGTCCAGCACATAATAACAGTTTGACACCAGAAAGAAGGCAACGATCACAACTACCGCCGCCAAAATCACCTTAAAGGGCGGCTTCTTTTTAATTTTACGTCCGCTTGCGTCAAAGGTTACCGTATCGTCCGCCCGTTTGCCGGAAAAGCGGCCGAACGGATTGTTTCCATTCTGATATGCGCTCATTTTTCTTTCCTCCGTTTTCTCTCATAAGTAGTAATGGTCTTTTTTAAAAACGTTTCGGCTTGCAGGAGCATCCGATGCCCAGCGCGCCCTCTCCTGTATGGCAGGAAATTCCCAGCGACAAATCGTCACAAAGAACCTCCATACTCGGGAAAAAGTCATGAATTTCATCCAGCCATTCCTGCGTGGTTGCCTCATCCGCGCTGGTTGCAGCCAACAGATGCACTTCATTTCGGTCATAATACTCCCGATATGTCGTCTCAAGTTCCTGCTTCATCGCTTCCAGCATTTCTCTGCGGGCTTTTTTCATGCCTCTGCTCTTTTTATAGGTTTCCAAAAGTCCCACATTCAGCTTCAGAATGGGTTTTATATTCAAAATCGTCCCAATCGCTGCAGTTGCACCGGATATACGCCCTCCCTGTTTCAAAAGTTCAAGCGTCTCGACCGCAATATAAATCGCCATTTTATCTCTGGAAGCTTCCAGGATTTCCTTAATATTTTCCGCACTGTAACCTTCTTCAATCAATTCCAGCGCATCCAGAATGGAACGATGCATCGGCGTGGATATCCGTCCATTGTCCACCACAATAACTTTTCCTGCGAATTCCTCTTCCTGCGCCAGGACCTGTGCCGTATTGCAGGAACCGCTCAGGCCGCTGCTGATCGGCATATACAGGATCTTTTCAAACTCCTTAAGACTGTCCCGCCAGATTTCCATGACCGCATCCGGAGACGGCTGTGATGTGGAAACCCGTTCCCCGGAATTTAATCTTTCAAAAAAATCCTTCCTGGTGATGGAAATATCTTCGTAAAAACAGTCTTCGCCAAAATAAAACGGCATCGGAAGCACTTTGACCCTTAATCTTCTGACTTCCTTCTGCGAAATTCCCCCATGACTGTCTGTGACAATACCAATTGATTGCATATAACTTTCCTCTCCCTCTGAAAGTTTTCATTATTGTCTTGGCATCGCGTGCAGAAGACAATATCAATTTCTGAATATCGCCTTCTGCATATCAATATTTATTATATCATCCTCCACAGATCTTTTCAAATCACAATTCATACACAGCATTCCGATGAGACAGATTTCACACATTTTGTATCGACGCCTGATCCCCAAATCTATGCGCATCCATGCTTTGCGGGATTGTCCAGTAAATTTCCATCCGCATCAAAGCGGGATCCGTGACAGGGACAGTCCCAGCTTTTGTCGTCAGGATTCCAGACGAGCTCACATCCCAGGTGCGGGCAGCGGGGTCTGTAAAAAAATCCTCTAAACAGTCCTTTTATACTTTCTCCGATGTCGGTCAGCATATTGCTTATTCCCGCACGCAGATACAGCCTTTGCGGAGAAAACAGTTCCGTCCATTCATTTTCCTCACCGCACAGCTCATCGCTTAAAATCATTGCCGCCACCATGGAAGAAGTCATTCCCCATTTCAAAAATCCTGTCGCCACATACAGATTCGGTGTGAAAACGGAATATTTTCCAATAAAAGGAATTCCATCATGCGGCATGCAGTCCTGGGCAGACCAGCGTGCCTCTATCCTGTTATCCGGAAAATACCGGTCAGCGGCCTGCATCAGCATATCATAAGCTCCTCCACAGCCGTTTTTCCCTGTCCGGTGGGAGCCTCCGCCCAGAAGCAGACAATCGCCCGACTGACGTAAAGAAAGGCCGTCTGTGTCGATTCCGTAATACATCCCGTTGATTTTCTCACATCCTGACAAAGCCAGAACATAGCTTCTTTCCTGATGCTGACGCAAAAAATAGAATCCGGGAACATTCAGAAACGGATAATGCGCGGCAATCACAATTTTATCGGCATGCAGCACCACCTGTGTTTTTGCTTCCATCCCCGCGGGCAAATGCCCGCCGCCCATCTGTTGTGCCAAAACGCTGTTTCCATGAACAGAAATCACTTTCGTATGCTCCCAAACTTCCAGCTTTTCTGAAATTTGTCTGACAAATTCCAGCGGGGAAAACTGCGCCTGATTCCGAAATCCCACCGCTCCGGTTATTTCAAAGGGCAGCTCTGTTTCCTTTGTAAAAAAAGCATCAAGGCCAAGGCTTTTGGCAACTTCTGCCTCTTTCTGTAAAACGGCCGCATCCTGTCTGGTGTATAAATATGCGTTCCCCTTCTTAAACTGACACTCTATGTTATTTTTCCGGATCAGCTTCTCGTATTCTAAAATTGCTGCCTCATTGGCCCGGGCATAAATCTGTGCTTTTTTTCTTCCCACTTTTTTGATCAGGCTGCTGTATTTAAGACCATGCTGGCTTGTGATTTTTGCAGTAGTCTTTTCTGTCTGTCCAGAGGCAATTTCGTTGGCTTCCAGAACAAGCACCGCCTTTCCTTTTTCCTTTAAATAAAATGCAGTCAGAAGCCCGGCCATTCCAGCTCCTATGACGATCACGTCCCAATGGTCCGGGCCGCATTTTCTTTCTGCCAAATTCATTTTTCCGATGGTTTTCCCTGCCTGCTTTCTCCATAAAGATTCCATAATATCCTGTTCCTTCCAATTATTTTCAGGCTTAGTATGTGCAATGGGCAAAAAAGGATACAAAAAGTCCTGTCACCGAATGTTACTTCAGCAACAGGACTTAAAATAGGCTTTATTTACTTGTCATATCACTTCGTCCTACCAGTTTCTTCGCCATTCGAAACACCCGTGTAGCATTCATCTGAAGCTGCTTTCTGCTCACCGTGCCGTCAGTAAGTCCTTTTAAAATATTTTCGACATCGTCCCTCGTCCCCGGCATCATCAGATCGGAACCCACAGCGGCCATCTTCGCCGGCTGCGGCATGGGATAGACGGACTTTTTGCTGACCGCCTGAGGAATGATCCAGTCTGTCATTACAATGCCTTTGAATCCGAATTCTCTTCTTAAAATATCCTCTGAAAGGCCTTTGTGCTCGGAAGTATGTACGCCGTTTAACAGGTTATAGGATGTCATCAGCGCATGAGGCTGAGATTGTTTTATACAGATATAAAATCCACGCAGATAAATTTCCCGCATGGCCCGTTCGCTGACCATGCTGTTATTGGAATAGCGATTCGTCTCCTGATTGTTTGCCGCAAAATGCTTGATCGTGGTGCCGCAGCCGGAATGCTTCTGCACGCCTTTGGTCAGCGCTGCCGCAAAAGTGCCGCTGATCAGAGGATCTTCTGAAAAATATTCAAAATTTCTTCCGCAAAGAATATTTCTGTGTATGTTCAAAGCGGGGGCAAGCCACAGATGCACGCCGAAGCGCTCCATCTCATCTCCCACAATATCGCCGCAGATTTGAGCCGCATCCGGATTCCAGCTTTGTGCCAGGGCTGTTCCGATAGGGATTGCCGTCGTATACTGTTCATGAATGACCGTGTCCTTTTTGGGCTTCTTACGGAGCACCTTTAAAAGCCACAATGCTATTTTGGGCAAATATTCCGCAACGGACCGGGGCATGGACTCGCCCAGGGCAATTGCCCGTTCCCCTTCTTTCATATATTTCTGGCTCAGGCGCAATCCCGCCGGTCCGTCTGCCATGATCAGCATCGGCACGTTTTTATCCTTTAATTCTCCGGTGGTTTCTCCCGCCGCACCTGCAACCCTCGTGCTGGCATTTCCAACGATACTTAAAATACCGGCTTTCGGGTCAAAACCGCCCACGTTCATCCAGGCCAGCTGCTGATCCGTAAACGTTTCCACTTCCGGATCAATTTCTTTTGACACCTCTTCCAAAAGCTTTCGGCATGCAATATCCGATGCCTTTACAGAATGAACCGGTATCTCATTTGGCACTGCGGCCACAGGCCGTACCGCTGGTTTCCAATCCACAAAATCGGTTTTTCCCAGACATCTTTTCGCCCGCAGTGTTGTCACTGTTTCCTCCAGCCTGATAACGCTGCAGATATCCGTATTCACACTGCTGTTCCCCAGGCGAAGGATATAATCTCCCTGTTCCAGAATGTAGGCTTCCGCAGCGGTATCATAAGATTCCAGATCGCTCAGTTTAAAGCATATCGTAAGTTCTTCCTGCTCCCCTGCCTTAAGCTCCTTTGTCTTCTGCCAGCCTGCCAGCACCTGATAGGGCTGATCCAGCTTTCCTTCTGGCACGGAAACATATAACTGTACTACCTCTCTGCCGCTGCATTTTCCGGTATTTTGCACCTTTGCGGTAACAGCGATATTTTCACCATCCACCCTTACGTCCCTGCATTGGATGAAAAAGCTGGTGTAAGAAGCTCCGTAACCGAAGGGAAAAAGCGCTATTTTGCCCACAGAGTCAAAATAGCGGTAGCCAACATATATGCCATCCTGATATCTGGTGTCATCAAAACAGCCAAACTCTCCCACTGTGGGATAATCCTGCCAGGCGCTCCAGGTGGTGGTCAGCTTGCCGGAAGGATATGCCCTGCCTAAAATAATATCCGCCAGCACAGCTCCTGTCTCCACGCCCAGCTGCGATAAAATGAGAATGTTTTCCACACAAAGGACCGGTGTCAGATCCACTGGGCCTCCCACATTCAGCACCAACAGAAATTTTTTATATTTTTTCTGAAGGGCCAGAATATCGCGCTGCTCCGTACGGCTTAACAGAACATCCCCGCTGACCGGCTTTCTGTCATTGCCCTCTCCCGAAATACGGGATAAAACATATACCGCAGCATCGGCATCCCCTTCCAGGGGCAGTTCATATTCTGGTTCGGGCATCACAGCTCCCATACCAATATTGACTGCCAGCGTATGATTTTTCCTGGCCAGCGCCTTAATTTCCTTCTTAAAATTCTGACGGGCTTTTGTGAGCATCCTGTCATATCCATCCAGCCAGGCTTTTGTCGTTATGGTGAAACCGGCATCCTCAAGTCCCTGTTCTGCCGTCACAAAAAAGCGGGAATTGACTTCGCCGGATCCTGTGCCGCCTTTAACCGTATGCCTGGCTCCGCTTCCGTAGAGGGCGATCTTTCCACATGTATCAAGCGGAAAGTCGCCGTTTTCTTTCAGCAAAACCGTACATTCTGCCGCAACGGTTCTGAACGCCTGCAGATGCTTTTTCTCATAATCGTTTAATTTCATAATGAAAATTTTTCCTTTTACCCGTTACACACTTTCCGAAATCTTTCTGGCAACATGGATACCGCTCGCTGATGCATGTGACAGAGAATGGGTTACGCCGCTGCCATCGCCAATAATATAGAGTCCTTTGTGCCTGCATTCCAGGTTTTCATCCACTTCCACTTCCATGTTATAAAATTTTACTTCCACACCATAAAGCAGAGTGTCATCATTTGCCGTTCCGGGCGCAATCTTATCCAGCGCATAAATCATTTCAATAATACCGTCCAGAATTCGTTTCGGAAGCACAAGGCTTAAGTCGCCGGGCGTTGCCGCCAGTGTAGGACGTACAATGCCCTCTTCAATACGGTTAACTGTGCTTCTGCGTCCGCGAACCAGATCCCCGAATCGCTGCACAATCACACCGCCGCCCAGCATGTTGGACAGCCGGGCAATGCTTTCTCCATAACCATTGCTGTCCTTAAAAGGCTCTGAGAAATGTTTTGCTACCAGAAGTGCAAAATTGGTATTTTCGGTATGCTTTTCCGGATCCTCATAGCTGTGACCGTTTACAGTCACAATTCCGTTTGTATTTTCATTTACCACCGCTCCATAGGGATTCATACAGAACGTGCGGACCCTATCTTCAAATTTTTCCGTCCGATATACAATCTTACTCTCATACAGTTCATCTGTCAGATGGGAAAAAATCACCGCCGGAAGCTCCACACGCACGCCGATATCCACACGGTTGGATTTGGTCGGAATATGCAGATCTTCACACACTTTTTCCATCCATTTGCTGCCGACTCTTCCTACCGAAAGCACACATTTATCACATTCATAGGCTGTGTCTTTCGTAAATACGATATATTTTCCATCACGAATCTCCACCTTTTCTACCGGAGTATCAAAATAGAAATCGACCTTTTCCTTCAACGCATTATACAGATTTTCCAAAACCACGTAGTTAACATCAGTGCCCAAATGCCGCACAGATGCATTCAAAAGCTGCAGCTTATTCTGTAAACAGATTTTATTGAATTTGGTACCGGCTGTCGAATACATTTTCGTGCCTTCCCCGCCGTAAGCCATATTAATATCATCCACATATTTCATCAGCTCTGTGGCTTTATTTTTTCCGATATACTCATATAATGTACCGCCAAAATCATTGGTAATATTATATTTTCCATCTGAGAAAGCGCCCGCTCCTCCAAAACCGCTCATAATGGAACAGCTTTTACATTTGATACAGGATTTCACTTTGTCTCCGTCAATCGGGCATTTTCTTTTTTCCAGTGCATGGCCTGCTTCAAACACACCAATTTTTAATTCAGGGTTCTTTTTTGCCAGTTCATATGCCGCAAAAATACCTCCGGGGCCGGCACCTACAATAATCACATCATACTTCATCTTCGTAAACTCCTTTCGTCACTTTATAAATCAGATCTGTTACTATTATATTTATCTGCCTTTTCAACTTCCATGTTTTTGGGCAGAACCAGATTTAAGATAATGGAAACCACAAACACGACTGCAACCACATTTTCAGCAAACACGGAGCGAACCGTTTCCGGAAAAATGTGCCACAAATCAATTTCGCTGGCAGCGGTAAAGCCGATTCCCACGGACAGGGATAATGCCGCAATCGTGATATTTCTCTGTGAAAATCCCGCTTTGGCAATCATCTGGATACCGGAAACCATGATCGTGCCAAACATCATGATCGTGCATCCTCCCAAAACAGATTCGGGAAGAGATGCAAAGAAATTGCCGACAGGAGGCAACAGCCCGGCCAGAATCATGCAAACAGCTCCGGTTCCGATCGTAAAACGGTTTACCACTTTCGTCATATTAATCAAACCCACATTTTGAGAAAATGAGGTGACCGGAGGACATCCCAGCAATGCAGAAATCGCAGATGCATAACCGTCACATGCCAGAGACCCGGAAATTTCTTCCGAAGCAATTTCTCTGTCCAGGCCGCCGGAAACCATTGCGGTCGTATCTCCAATGGTTTCAGCTGCTGAAACCATGAAAATGATTGCAACGGAAAAAATTGCACCCACATGAAATTCCGGCTTATACGGCAAAAATCTGGGCAATGAAATCAATCCGCCGGAGAAGATGACCGACAGATCAACCTGTCCCATCAGGATTGCTGCAAAATAGCCTACAATCAGACCAGCCAAAACCGACAGCTGTTTTAAATATCCCTTCGCCAGAATATTCCAGATCAGGCACACTGCCAGTGTAATTGTCCCTAATAAAAGATTCTTTGCAGAACCGAAGTCCTCTGCATAACCGCCGCCAAAAGATCTTGCTCCTACCGAGAATAAGGAATATCCGATTGCCGTAACAACAGATGCCGCTACAATCGGAGAAATGATCTTTCTCCAGTATTTTGCAAAAAGGCCCAGCGTGCCTTCAAAAATACCGCCGCAAATCACTGCACCGATCACGGCCGGATATCCATAATTGACAGCCACCGTGCTTAACACCGTTACAAATGTAAAGCTGACCCCCATAACAATCGGAAGCCCAGAGCCGACTTTCCAGATCGGAAACAGCTGAATCAGAGTCGCAATTCCTGCCACAAACATCGCATTCTGCAAAAGGATCGCAATTTCTGCCTGATCCAGTCCGCCCGCCGCCGCAATGATTGTAATCGGTGTCAGGTTTGCAACAAACATTGCCAGAATGTGCTGGAGACCAAATGGAATCGCTTTTAAAACCGGAACTCTTCCATCAAGTTTGTAGATATTTTCCACACTGCAATTCTTCCCTTTGCTCATAAGATTTTCTCCTTTGCAGATATCTTTTTATGACACATTGAAAACGGAAATATTATAATATATCGACTATTTTTTTTCAATAAAAACAGCGTAACAGTTCCGCCTTTTGCAGCAGACGCACCGCATTTGTTAATATTGGAACGTGCGCCCGCCGGGCGCACCACAACAAACAGCGGAGAACTTTTTAAGCTCTCCGCTGTTTTTCATTTCAATGTCATTTTGAACAGGGGCATAAAATTTCTATTCTGCACCGGCCAGTCCAATCTCAGCTGCATATTGTTTCATGCCCTCAATACAGATCGCTGCTACTTCTTTTACTTCCATGCCGAGCATCTCACAGCCCTGCTTAATCACATCCCGATTACATTTTGCCGCAAACTTCTTATCCTTGAACTTCTTCATGAAGCTGCTCACTTCCAGATCCGTGATTCCATGGGGCCTCATTCTGGCGCATGCCTGGATGATTCCGGTCAGTTCATCAACCGTAAAAATACTTTTTTCCATATTGGTTAACGGCTTCACATCATTTACCAGTCCATACCCGTGGCTTAAAATTGCACGGACATCTTCTTTGGGAACGCCTGCTGCCAAAAGAGGCTCTTCCGTATGCTGCAGATGTTCCTCCGGATATTTCTCATAATCGTAATCATGCAGATATCCCACCGCCATCCAATGTTCCTCATCTTCTCCGAAATGTCTGGCCATGGCACCCATTGCCGCCATCACATTCATGGCATGAATAATCAGATGTTCTTCTGTCACCATTGTTGCATTTAATTCTTTCGCTCTGCTTAACGTAAGCATTTCAAATCATCCCTTTCCAAAATAATATCTTGAAAGACTGCTTTCATTGGGACAATCATACTCCGGAATCCGATCGGATACAACAATATTTTTGAAGAAATCTCCGCAGGACATCCTCCATCATACCTTCCCTTTTCGATACTCCAGAGGAGACATTTGATAATATTTATGAAAAACCTTCCTGAAAAAGCTTCCGTTATTATATCCTACCAGCTCAATAATTTCATGAATGGGCATATCCGTATTTTTCAAATATTCTGCTGCAATTCTGCAGCGTTCTGCCTGCAAAAACTCAGAAAATCCCATACCAAAATTTTTATGTACCCATCTGCAGGTGTGGTCTTCCGTATAATTAATCAACGCTGCGACATCAGAAAGTTTCACATCCTTAATATGGGTGGCGATAAAAGTTCTGACCACTTCCTTTTGTTCTTCCAGCGTATCAATGGGACTCAATTCCATCCCGTCAATTGCATTTTCCACCTCCTGACAGGTGGGGATGGAAGAAGCCGCTCCTTTTTTGGAAACCGCAATGGCAGAGGCTGCCGAAGCCATTTTAAGGCCCTGTAAAACCTCCGCATTTTTATAGAGGCCGGCAAGGAAATATCCGGTAAAGGTATCCCCGGCCGCGGTGGTATCCACTGCTGTTGCCTTGAACGCCTGCTGTCTGTACATCTTTCCGTCTTTTAAGTAAATGCTTCCTTTTTTGCCGAGGGTGAGCACTACATGAAGAGCCGGATAATTTTTCTGCGCCCAGAAAAGAAAATCATAAGGATGCTGCGTGTCGCTCCACTGCATTGCTTCCGTTTCATTCAAAATAACGCAAAACAGATCCCTGGGATCAATTTCTTTGAGCATTGGCTCAAAAGGGGACGGATTTAACACAATCTTCATCCCTCTGTCAGAAGAACGCTCAATCAAATATTTCAGATTGCTGATTTCATTTTGTAAAAGCAGAATATCCCCGGCTTCAAAATCGGCAAGAACCCTGTCAATCTGTTCCTTTGACACAGCCCCGTTGGCACCATGGTAAATGAAAATGCTGTTTTCACCGTTTTCATCCACCTGAATGATGGCCTGCCCGGTCCGCTCCTTTACGGTTTTTAAATAAGTTAAATCAACCCCTGCCTGTAAAAGCACCTGGCGCAGCATCGTATCGTCTTCACCGATACAGCCGGCAAAATAAACCGGTGCCCCGGCCTTGGCAATCGCAATTGCCTGATTGAGCCCCTTTCCTCCCGGGAACTGGGACAAGCTGCCTGCGGTGAGTGTTTCCCCCGGACGAACGATATGAGAAACGCTGTACACAAAATCAATATTACAGGAGCCAAAATTGAGTATTTTCATAAAATAAAACCCCCTTTCCTGTTTCCAGTATAAGGGGGTTTTGCGTGAAGTTTCAAGCACCTATTCCGGTGAAAAACAGACCGATTTTGATCGGCTGACCATCCGGACTCACCGCTTTTTGGTGTCGTCCTTATTCGGACCTTCCTTTTTATCTTTTTTAGAAGATCTTCCGCGTTCTGCCCACAGGCACCATACACCTGCCACCGCTGCCACTACACATAATAATCCTACAAAAATATCCTGCGTCATTTCCTGCCTCCATATGAAGCATACAGAAATAAGCATACCATTTCTGTATGCCTTACTTTTTCTTATTTTTCAGTATGATAAGCTATGACAGTTCATCTGTTTTCCTGCCACTGCAAAAATGCCTGTGCGCACACAGGCGAAATAAATATAGGGGAAAATGATCAGATTCTTTTTTTGCCATCAGATTTATGTATATATGCTGTGATCTGTTTGTCCAGACCGGCACCGGGCACCTGCCAAACCTGCCCATCCGTCAGATATTTTCTGATATTAAAAGACAACAATTCCGGCAAAATAAGGGCCAGACAGATCATCAGGTCTCTTCTCTGACTGAGAAACCTGCCTGTTGTCTGACGAATTCCGATGTCGTTATGAACGCCCAGCATTTCCGTGGTGCAAAGCTGAATCTTCTCAAAGGAAGCATCAGAGGAAAGAATATAGGAATTCGCCTGTTTCAAAGGAGCACGGACCAGGGAAACATCTGCTTTGGCATTATCTGCGCACATCACAAATACAAAAAATGCCAGAATCAGACAGATTAACTTTCGATTCTTTATGCGCACCCTGATCCCTCCCTTCTGATTTGCTTTGATTCATTTTAACATATACACATCATAAAATAAAGTCCCAAAAACACCTCGCGTACACGTCACCGGGAAACAGTGACTAATTTGCTCCCGCCTTCTTTCATCTCATATCGCCTTTTATAAGGCTGATTTTGGAAAAATATTTCTTTGACTCCCCGGGGCCAATATAATCAAATCCTTTCTTTTCACCTGCCAGCTGCGTATTGGGCGCATTCACCAGGCAGTTCTGCGGCTCCAGACAGATAAATCCGTCTGCGCCGCCATTGAAAATCAGGCGGAAGTCAAATTTTTTATCATTTTCATAAACAACGCTCAGATTCCGGCTTTCATCATACAGAATCATATCCCCTTTCTGATCGGAAGCATAATGTCTGCTGATTTTATCCCTGAGCGGCGCAAAAGTACCGTTAACCAGTTTCTGTGTTGTTTCATCGGCGGGAAGTATTTTCCCGGTCGGCAGATAAGTAAGCCGCTCTCTCTCGTATTCCTCCAGCACTTCTGCTTTTAAAACTATACCATCCCGACATTCCTTTTTCACAAAAGGAATCTGAAAAGTGGTGTGGAATCCGAACAGGCACGGCATATTCGTCTCTGACAGATTTGTGATTTCCGTCGTCTGAAACAATCCTTCCTCGGTCACCTTATATTCGAGCTTTACCTCAAAATCATGGGGAAACTCCAAATAATGATTGCGGGACCGATAAATACAGACCACACTGTTATCAGTCTGCGCAGTCACATGAAACTCCTGCTGATGCAGGCTGCCATGCAGATGGCAGTTTGTGCCGGGTTCATTTATCGGAAACACATATTCTCTTCCTTCAAACTCAAATCTGCCGCCGGATATTCTGTTTACCGGAAACAGAATCGGCATCCCATAAAGAAAGGGATTGTCAAGCGCTTTGGTATAATCGGGTTCTCTTAAAATATGGGCATCGTAAACTGCGTTATATAAACTGATGCAGTTTCCGCCCAGACTCAAATTGATTTTTGCTGTATATGTGTGGCTCTTTATTTCAACAATATTCATTTTGCCCCTTTTTTCTGCGGCGTGTAAGCCATTTCCTTTTTGATTTTACTGATGTAAGTCTATCACAATACATGGGAACTTTCTTTCAGTATCATGTCAGACTTTTCAGATATTCTATCATTGTAGGCGCGCCCCCTCAGGGTACAGGGGACACACGCCCTCGTACCCTGAAGGGGCAGAAAATGCCGGGGCAGCCATATAGTTTAAAATATGCCTATGACCAAAACCGCCATCGTTCCCATCACAAGTCCCAGATTTTGTCTCAGAGTCAGTTTTTCCTTCAGCACAAATTTTCCCAGCAGGCCGGATACGATAATGACTCCTCCGTTAAAGCAGGGAAAGAAAACCATGCCGGGCAGGGCGCCGGACAGGCTGATATTCAGCCGGTTATAAATGCAGCTTAAAATACCGCAGCAAATCACCAGCATCCCATAGGAATGTTCTGTTTTTGGCAGCGCAGCATCCTTCTTTTTGCTTTTTTGCAGCAGCAAAATTATGCAAAGAGCCAGCGCCATGACAACCGAAGAAAACAGCATCATATCGCCGGCCATTGCCTGTGCGCCGGAGCGGGAAAAGCCTTTAAACACAATTCCCACACCGGCCGCCAGCACAAAGAAAAGGATGCAGTTTACTTTCCACTGTCCGGTCATCTGCATTTCAGATTTTGCATGCGTGCACAAAAATACCGAAACCATCAAACATACAAGGCCCAATATCTGCCCGGCGCTCACCTTTTCTTTCCAGAGAAGAAGGCTTGCCGCCACGGAAAGCAGCATGGAACAGTTGCCGATCAACGTGGTGATGGAAACCGGACCGCTTGCCATGGCTTTTGCCTTGAAAACCAGAAAAAGAACCTGGACAGCACCATAAGCAGTTCCCCACCAAACAACCTCCCTGCTCAGGCTAATATGCATCCCGTTTGCCATTGTCAGAATGACAATCCAGAGCAGCGCACCGTAAAAATTGAATGCAAATATGTTTTTTGAGGCCGGCAGCTTATGCAAAAGCATGCTGTTTAACGCTGCTGCCATCACGGACAGCACCAATAACATGTACATCATTTTTCTCCTATGGGTCTAAGGACCTTTATTTTTCAAAAATATAAAGATAATTCATTCTGCCCCTGGGCGCCGCATCTCCGTTGATATAAAAATCCATCACATCCGCTTCCTGCATGTTGTCAGACCATTTAAATGCGATCCTGAAAGTTCCCTCCGCCGGCAGTCCCAGCACTTTTTTCGGGATTTTATAATGGATCTGATTTTTTTGACAGAACCACTCCACTTTTTTTACTTCTTCCCATTCATAAAGACCCTCAGCGCAGCAGCGCTCCAGCACAGCCTCTTTTTCAGAAGGCGTTTTCCGGTTCACAACAAACTGATAGCCTTCCCAGGCGGGCGCCTCGATCTCTGTTTTAAGAAAAAGCAGCATCCAGTTTGGATCCGTGGACGGCGTTAACGGATGGGAGCATTCCGCATAAAAATAAACATATTCTGCATCCGCTGCCGCCTTTAATGTTCTGAACTCATTTCGTCCGGTATCATTTGTATACCTTCCGATCGCATCATAGGCCCTGTAATCCCTGGGATTTACATCCCCTGTATATTCCCGGTAGGTCAGACTCACGCTCTCCCAGGAAGAAAAATCGTTCATATCAATGGTATGTTCTTCTGTTTCTGCGGCGGGTTTTTCCATCCCCTTAAGTCGCCTGCCAAAGGCTGCCATCTGCAGATAATAGGCGTCCTGATATCCGCCCTTCATGGGTTCCAGATCCCGGCTGTATTCCTCATCAAACTCATCCTGAAAATGAATGTAATGTGCCTTCTGATAGGAGGGCGCGGCAATCGTGTCCTGTGTCAGAAACGGAACCAGCCACTCGTTCCACTGGCATAAAAACGCCACCGGCGGATCCTGTTTCAGCGCATATTCCGCCTGCTCCTGAAAATGAAAGCCATAATGGGAGGCATTCTCCCGAGTATCCCTGGCTCCATCGTGCCAGGAACGTCCGAACACCGGCACGCCCCAATAACCGTCACTCATGCCGATGGAATAGCCTTTCGGGTCATAAGAGGCATCTGCTCCCACCCGACAGACGTTCACCGCAATTTCCTCCGGATTGCCAAATTCATCCACCGCAACCTTCTGGGGATTGCCCTCCCAGGCCCAGGTATTCGGCCTTTTGGGATCCTTCCAGGTGGGACTTCTCCAGGTGAAAAATTCCCGGATTTCATCCGGAATCGCCCTGGCCGAATGACAGATAATCAGAGGCTTTCCTTTCCAGTAAAACCACAATTCCGGATACAGATGCGGCTCATAAAGCTGTTCCCACAGTTCCATCATATTTCCGGTGCCGCATCCTCTGGTTTCGGGAGCGAGATAAAATGCGACTTTCGGAACGGGAAATCCATCACGCATGAGTTCCGAAAGGATCCGAAACAGCTTTAAATATGCCTTACGGTAAGTAAACCCGTTGGTCACATCAAAAAACAGCACGTCAATTCCCGCATCGATGAACATCTGGACATGCCGTCTGAGCACCCACTCATCCTCGGAAAGATAATACCCGAACATGGGCTCCCCCCAATGGAGCATGGGCGCGTTGGCGGAGGACGGCCACACAGGACTTTCCGGATGCTCCATGGCATCCGGCTGCTTTTCTAAAATCTTCGAAATATCATAGGGGCCGTTTGTTCCATGATAACCAAGCCACAAATAGTAAAAAAGAGCCACCACTTTTCCGTCCTGTTTTTCTCTCACCTCACCATACTCAGGCAGCCTGCGCCCCAGATGATCCACCGCGGTTAAATTGGAGAGATTTGCATAAACTGTTTTTTTCTTTTCCATAAAAAATTTCCTCCTGAATATCTTCGGTTTGCGCCGCCGGCCATGCCCCCTTTCAGGGCGCACTTATCCCTTTACGCTTCCCATCACAATGCCGCCTGTAAAATATTTCTGCAGGAAAGGATATACACACAGAATCGGAAGCATCGCCAGAAAGATCTGGGCAGCTTTATTTCCCTTCTGTGTCAGATTCAGCAATGTGGGATCCACATTCTGTATCATGCTCATGTCAATTTCCACCACAATAGTCTGCAAATAGGACTGCAGGGGATAATGCTCCGGCCTGTTCATATAAATCAGTCCGTTAAACCATTCGTTCCAATGCGCTACCATGATAAACAGCACCAGGGTTGCCAGCACGGGCTTGCACAGCGGCAGCACGATTTTATATAGGGTGATCCAGTGCCCTGCTCCGTCCACAAACGCGGATTCCATGATTTCATCCGGCAAAGATTTGATATAGTTCTGCAGCAAAATGATGTTGTATGTACTCACTGCCCCCGGCAGCACCAGGGACCATATGGTGTCAAGCATCCCCATCTGGGCAATGACCAGATATGTGGGGATCATTCCGCCCCCGATCAGCATTGCAATCATGAAATACCATACATAAAACTGTCTGGCAGCAAACTGTCTGGTCGTTTTGGACAGCGGATATCCGGCCAGTATTGTCATGGTCATGCAAATGATGACCGCTAAAAATACCCTTAAAACGGACACTCCCATCGCCCTGAAAAATTTCACCTCGGTCAACAGATGTTCATAGGAAGCAAAGGTGAAATTCACGGGCCATAAAAGCACTTCTCCGGCGTTCACAGCCACCTTGTCGCTCAGCGAAATCGCCAGGATGTGAATCAGCGGAATAATGCAGGCGAGGGCCAGGATACTGCAAAATACATAATTAAATATCACGAAGATTTTTCTTCCCAGAGATTCTTTCCGAAACATAAACAACCTCCTAAAAAACCCGATATCCGCTGAACTTATACGCCAGCTTATAAGACACCACGATCAACACGCTGGCGATCACCGATTTGAACAGGCCCGCCGTAGCCGCTATGCTGAACTGTCCGCCGCCGATTCCCAGCCGATACACCAGGGTATCAATAATATCACCGGTTTCCATGGTCACCGCACTGTACAGGTTATAGACCTGTTCAAAGCCTGCATCCAGAACGGAACCCAGCTTCAAAGTCATCATGAGAACAATCGTCGGTGCAATTCCGGGCAGCGTGACATGCCAGACTTTTTGCATATGTCCCGCTCCATCCAGCGCTGCCGCCTCATACAAAGCGGTATCCACTCCAGCCAGCGCCGCCAGATAAATAATGGTGGAATAACCGAATTCTTTCCATATGTCCGTTATCCACAAAATCGGCCGAAACAGATCCGCATCTCCCAGAAAATAAATCGGTTCCACTCCGAAAATTCCCAAAAACTGATTCAACAGACCATCTCTGGGATTGAGAATTTCAATGATAATGCCCGCCAGCAAAACCCAGGAAACGAAGTGCGGAAGATAAATCAACGTCTGAATGACCCTCTTTATGCCGTTTTTTTTCATTTCATTCAGCAAAAGCGCTATGGTCACAGGCACCACAATTCCCAGCACGATTTTGCCGCATGCGATGATCACCGTATTGCGCAAAGAAACCAGAAATCCCGGCGTATAAAATAAAGTCCTGAAATTCTCCAGCCCTACAAATTCCGATTGAAAAAAGCCCTTGGCCGGTTTATAGTCCTGAAAGGCAATGATGATCCCTGCCAGCGAAATATAGTGAAAAACAAACAGCATGATGACAGGAATGGCAATCATCAGATGAAGCGCTCCGTCCTTTTTTATGGTACGCCAAAAACCTTTCTTCTTTTTTTCTTTCATAGCCTTCTCCTCTAAAATCTATGAAAGTACCAGTTACAGGAGACATAACCGGTACTTTCATATTTACCTGCTGACTATTCCATTCACACTGCAATTAATGATTGGATGCGTACCACGCATTCACTTCGTCTGTCATGATCTGACCGCCGTTTTTATACCAGTCTTCCACGGCCTTCTCATAAACCGAAATATCTTCTCCCATAATCACCTTATACACCGCCGCCATCAGAGCCTCATCCAGAAGATCCTTTTTATCGATCATGGTTTCTGTCGGACATGCGCTGTAAACATCCGCGGTAATCCGGCCCTCTTCCTTCATTTTGTTGATGATGCTGAAGGTGCCTTCAGGACCAAACACCATATACTGGAAGAAGCAGTCCATATTTCCTGTTTCCATATATTCTTTTACGGAATTATAATTATTGACAACGTCTGCGGTATAGCCTTCCGTATTGCCGGTTTCCAGAATTTCCTGCACGCCTAAATAACGGTTCAGGTTTTTCCAGGGCTTATTGACATTATTTCCCATAAATGCATGATAATGCTGACACTCAACATTTCCTTCCCCTTCAGGCGCCTCATGGGTTCCATAATATGCCACCACTTCAGGGTCTTCATTGTTGAGCTTGTCGATATGAAGATTCATGATCTTCATAACCGCTTCCGGATGTTCACAGTCCTTATTGACGAAAATAAAATTGGAGCTGGAAGCGGACGCAAATCCCTGTGCGGGGCTGCCGTCCACAGTAGGTACCTCAGCGATGACCCACTCCGCATCCGGATTCATTTCCTTCGCTTCCTGGGTGCCCGTTCCATTCCAGAAAGTGCCGTAAAGAATTCCCACTTCTCCGGCCGCAATGCTTTCCTTAACCGTTTCTTTCGGGCTGACAGAAAAATCTTCCGCAATCAGACCGTTCTGGTACATTTCCTGCAGCTTCAGAAGCGCCTCTTTATTCGCATCCCTTGTCGTTCCGTATACGACTTTGCCGTCCTCCAGCTGCCATCCGTTTAAATAAACACCGTATCCTGCCAGAAATCCTCTGTATGACAGATCGTAGTCCCCATAATTATCGCAGAAAGCGATGCCATAGGTATGTTCTCCGCCCAGCTTGCTGTCCACGAAAGCCTGGGCAACATCCACCAGCTCGTCAATTGTTGCCGGAACTTCCAGACCGAGCTGATCCAGCCAGTCCTGTCTGATATAGATCAGCTGAACGGTATCCGGCTGACTGCCGGCAAAGGGCAGACCATACATTTTTCCGTCTTCCGTTACATAAGATCTTGCGATGCCGCCGTCGGCATCCAGCCATTCCTTGTAAGTGTCGCTGGCATACTGTTCAAAAACTTCCGACATGTCCATGATCAGTCCGCCGTCACGAAGCGCCATATAAATATTGGAATCCACCACGCCAAAATCCGGAAGATTGTTCTGTGCCATCGCCAGATTCCATTTTGTTTTATACGCTTCTCCATCCTCAGAAATCCAGTCATATACCACATTGATTCCCAGCTCTTCCTGATAGGCTGTAATGTACATGTTGTCTTCTGCGGATTCGTGCCCTTCATGGCCGGGATAGAAAACGGCTGCGCCGCTGTTACCCCAGGCGCCCCGAAGCGTAATCTCTTCCTCATATTTCCCCAAAGGATCCTTTATTTCTTCCGCCGCCTGTTCCACATCCCCGGCATCCGTCTGTTCGGCCTCTGCACTTTCTGCCTCGCTTACGCTCTCTTTTGCCTTTTCGGATGAGGTGTCCGAAGCCTGCCGACTGCAGCCGGCCAAAGACATCGTCACCATACTGATGCCCAAAAGCATCGCCAACATTTTCTTTTCCATAATCGGTACCTCCTTGTTTTGATACTCTGATGTTACAATATCTCCGACCGGCTTTCCATTCCACATTTTCAGGGTCCGCCTTCCAATTATTTTCCCGGTTTTTCCGTTTGGTTTAACTTATTTTTTCTTTTTGACCCCGGATTTTTTCTTTGCTAAAATATGTGAATTGAATCCTTTTTTTCGACATGTTATTCTGGATATAAGGAGTGATAACATATGCATCATAACAGACATTTCTTTTTTCACACAAAAGCCCTTATTTTCCGCCTTTTTTTGATCGTCATCGCCACGATTCTGCCTGTTCTTTTGGCGGGTTTTCTGTTTTTATCCTGGTCAAAAGCGCAGATTCAAAAGGAAATCAAGGCATCCGCCCAGGCCACCAACCACTATATGACCGAAAATTTCTGCGCGGAATTGTATGATCTTTCCTCTCAGTTAAACCGGCTTTCCAACATGAATCAGTTCACTGCCTTTTTCATCAACCAAAACACCCTTACCCCAAGCCGGTATTATACCAGCCTTTTGGAACAGCGCAGCCTGATCAAGTCCTATCCCGATTATTATCCGATCATTGCGGATGTCATTATCTGCTATCCGGATTCCGCCATTGCGCTGTCCGCTGCGCAGGGACTGATCACGGATCAGAAGCTTATTTCAGAAGAAATGATTACTGCGATTCAATCCTCCCCCTCCATCCTGAAAGAATATGACTCCACTTTTTTTCTGGGGGCCATCTATCCGGTTTCTTCCATTTACAGAACCGGAACGCCTCAGCACGTATTTGTCATGCAGCTGTCAGAAAAATACATTGCCGATTTTCTGAACACGTTCAGTCAGCATCAGCACACGATCATGTACCATAATGCCTCCAAATCCTCCATCGCGTCATCCGCGATCAACGATGTTACAGGCACTGACGCTTATTTTCAATATATCGAAAACCATATTGCAGAGTTTCCGGAGGAATCTTCTTTTTCCTGGAGCGATACCGACAATTATATTGTAGCAGAATATGCCCCTTTTCTGGACTGCACTTTTATACAGGTCATTCCTCTGAATGAGCTTTTTGCCGTTCCCAACCGAATCGGCTTTATCCTGATGAGCTATTCCTTCATCGCCCTGCTCTCCGTGTTTTTATTCTGCTTCTTTTCCACCCGCCTGTTCCATCGCCCGATCAACAGCCTGTTAGAAGGTTACGAATCTCTGGAGAGCAGCAATTTCAGCGTCAGAATTCCGGAAAACAACTCCACGCTGGAATTCTCCCAGCTGATACGGGGCTTTAACAAAATGGCCTCGCACCTTCACGAATCGGTGGAAAAGCTTTATAAATATGAAATTTACACACAAAAAATGGAGCTGAAACAGCTCCAGATGCAGATGAATCCCCACTTTTTATATAACACATATTTTATTCTGCATCGCCTGATCCAACAGGAGGATATGGAACAGGCCTCCCAGCTTTCCTCCTATCTGGGAAATTACTTCCAGTATGTGACCCGAAACGCCAAAGATCTGGTTCCCCTTTCCCAGGAATGGAAGCATGCGCAGGATTATCTGCAAATTCAGGCCATTCGCTTTTCCACGCGGATTACCTGCCGGGTGGATTCTCTTCCGGAAGCATATCACAGCCTTCCGGTTCCCCGGCTGATCCTCCAGCCGTTGCTGGAAAATGCGCTGGAACACGGTTTGAAAGACATCATGGAAAACGGACAGGTCAGGATGCAGTTTTTGGAAAAAGAAAACAGCATCGAAATCCAGATCAGCGACAACGGTTCTCATCTTTCCGACACGCAGATTTCTGACTTGAATGCGGCCATCCATACAACCGTTTCCTCCGAAAAAGAATTCACTGCCCTTCACAATATCCATAAACGCCTGCAGTTGATTTATTCGGACAGGGCCGAACTCGAATTAACGCCCCATTTTCCCTGCGGTCTGTGCGTGCATATCAGGATTCCCTGTGATCAGATCAGCTCCCGGTGTCAGTAGATAACAGCACATGCTGCCGTCCGGCCGCCTGCGCTGAGCCATGAAAAAAACAGAAGTGAGGTACCCATGACTTTATTTACCGTACTAATTGTAGATGACGAAGCTTTTATTGTGGACTGGCTGGCCAGCATCCTGGAGGAAAATCCCAATTTTTCCATCAACGTTTATCGGGCATACTCTCCCGCCAAAGCCATCGAAATTATGGAAAGAACCAGAACGGATCTGCTGATCACCGATATCCAGATGCCCAACATGAGCGGCTTTGAACTGACAGAAAAAATGCATTCCCTGTGGCCCAATTCCAAAACCATCCTGCTGACAGCCTATCCCGATTTCAATTATGCCCAGCAGGCGATTAAGCTGGGAGTGCTCGGCTATGTGCTCAAGACGGCTCACGATACGGAAATCCTGAGCGAAGTGGAAAATGCGCTCACGATCATCGAAAAGGAGAGGAATCAGGCTTCGCTCGTAAATCACCTGGAACGGGACCTGAAAAACTTTCAGTCTCAGCTCAACCGGCAGCTTTTTTTCCAGTGGCTGAACGGTTATTATCATTATCATTCTGCTTCCACAGATTTCAAAAGCGCGCTGGATGCCCTGGGATTTTTGCCCTCCCCGGAAAATACTTTTGCCCTGATCCTTGGAACCCCTGCCGTTTCCGGTCATGAGAGTACACAGATCAACAGTCTGATCCGGCCCTTTCAGATACAGCGGATTACCAACCACTACTTAAGCCCCTATGCGGTCCACCTGGCTTTTGAAATCAGTAATCAATCGCTGGTTGGCATCATGCAGCTGGACCCTGCGATCACTCAGTACACCACCATCATCAGCGGCGCGCTGGAGCTGGCTCAGGCCGCCTGCCTCGAAACGCTCGGCTGCCATGTTTCCTATCTGATCAGCCCCCTGGGAACGCCCGGTGAACTTCCCGCCTACTGGTTTTATGCCCACAATCTTCAGCCCCAGTTTAACGAACAGGACTGCTATATTTATGCTTTCGGCAAACACGAAAAAACAGAGGAAAATGTCGTCACTGATATCAGTTCCGATTCCTCTGCTTTCTTAAAATCATCCTTTTTTAACAATATGAAAAAAAATCTGGAAAACGGAGACCGGGAAGAATTCCTGCAGGCCTTAAAAAGCGTCTGCAGCTATCTGTCCGCAAACTACAACTGGCACAACAACATCAGCCTGCAGATTTACTACAGCCTCATTCTGGTATTCATCACCTACATCAACCAGAAAAATCTTTCCGCGGAGATCGCTTTTCATGTGAGTACGGGAACGCTTTTTCGTCCCTGGCTGCTGGAATCCTGGGAAGCGGTGGAAAATCAGCTTTTTCAGCTGACGGATGCGCTTTTGCAAATGCGCATCGAAACCCAGAAACGGACCGCAGACAATATCATTCACCAAATACAGTCTTATGTGAAAGAACATGTAACCGAAGATATCTCCCTGCTGGATCTATCCGACGCCACCGGTTACAGCAGCACCTATCTTTCGAAATACTACTCCGACACCACAGGCTCCACCATCAGTCATTATATCGCCGAACAGAAAATGAAAAAGATCGATGAGCTGATGCAGAACAGTGAACTCAACATCGGTGATATTGCCAGCTTTGTCGGATTCCACTCCAGAACCTACTTCAACAATTACATCAAAAGACTGACCGGTATGTCTCCGCAAAAATACAGGGAGTCTTTGCTGGAAAAACAAATCTGATCCAAGGCCGGCGTCTGCCGAGCAACGCATTGAAATGCTATAAGAAAAGCTTTCAAAACCGAATCGTCACATTCAACGCTTTCCCCGTATCCGATGCCGTCCGGATCGCCTCTTCAATCTGATCCAGGGAAAATTCATGGGTGATGATTTTTTCCAGATCCCACTTTCCGGATGCCATAATCTGCATGACATCCGCCACATCTTCCGGCATATATCCGCCGGAGCCGATCAGGCTTTTCTGTGAATAAGTCATATGCAGCAAATCCAGCTGGCGCAGGGATTTATTCACTGCAACGGCTACAAAGCGGCTTTCAATTTTTCCGCATTCCATGAATAAATCCAGAATGCTTTCCGCACCCGCCGCGTCGATGAAACAGTCAACGTCTGCCGTTTCTCCTTTTAAGGACGGCGCGGTTCCAAAATAAGCGATTGTCTCTTCTTTGAATTTTCCGGAATTCATGTTGCAGACCGCAAAGCCCAGTTCTTTTGCGATATTTAACCGAAACTCTGACACATCACAGATCATCACTTTTGAAACGCCAAAATATTTCAAAGCCACTGCTGCCGCAATTCCGATGGTTCCGCAGCCGAATACAACCGCATTTTCCCCGGTCTCAGGCTGCGCCCGTCTCGCTGCACGGCACCCGACAGTGAAGGGCTCAATCAGACAGGCCAGACGATCCGAGATGCGCTCATCCACCGCATACAGCGAATGATTTCTGCGCGCTGCAGGCACCAGAATATACTCGGAAAATCCGCCGATTGTCCCTGCTCTTTTCGTGTCATTTTTGGCGTATCTGGGATAAGGATATACCCGCTCTCCCACCTGAAATTCCGTGACATTTTTTCCCACCGCAGCCACCCGCGATACCGTTTCGTGTCCGAATTCTCCGCCAACCGTAATTTTATGCCCGGTGTTCGGGCCATGGTTAAACACTGCCACATCCGTCCCGCAGATGCTGGAATATATATTCTGGATAATCACATCATTGTCGCCGCACTCCGGCATCGGAAGCTGTTTGACTTCCACCTTTTCTTTTCCCATATAAATCGCTGCTTTCATCTTCGATCCTTTCTGATTTTACCCGCAGCGTGCAAGAGGGCACACGCCCCGAACTGTGACATTTTCGTCCATCTTCGACCGTATGTCCCCTTGTACACTGATGTTTCTGATTGACAATACCATCATAAAACAGTAAATTCACATTTACAATCATCAATATTCCAATTTGTGTTGGAATAATAAAAAGGACTGCTTTTTATGAACACGAAAAATAATCAGCGATTCCGTGAAACCCAAATCCGCATGGAGACAGCCATGCTCATTGCAGCATATCCGCAAGCATCAGTCATTTGATCGAATTGCCTTAAAGACAAGAAAAGAATTTCCTATCAGGCAGGCTTTACCATGCTTTTAAAACGCTGGGTGGACACCGGATGCAAAGAAAGCGAAACAGAACTATCTGCGATCATCCACAACTGTCTTCCGACACCCTGGCGCAAATAGAGATACCATTCCCATCCTGTCATCACCGGAAAGCTGCCGCTATTACTGCACTTTTTTCATATGCACCATATCCTTTCCATACACAATTTCTCAATATACAGGCAAAATCACGTCCTGAACTTTGAAAGTTACAGCCGCTCAAAAAAAACCAGATATCTGGTTCCCTGAAATGTCAGTTTAGCATAAGTATGGCTGCATATGGAAAAAACTGTTCTCTACGCCCAAAAATTGGGGGAAATCCGGCGTATAATCGCCTCAAATGGGTGTAGGCTGAAAAACTGATGGCTGATGCCCAGAAAATCCTCATTTTCTGGGCATGGAGCTGCACTTTTTTTCTCAAAACCCATTGCGAGGAATTATCGCACTGTTTTCAGTTTTTTAGGGCATGGGGCCGCACTTTTTTCAGATACGCCCTGACGCAGCCGCTAACTTAGAAAGAACAACCGCATAATATCTGTCCACATAGAGCGCATATATCATTCCGCCGATCACATAAGCAATCGCGGTCAGCGCAAAGCCGGCAGACAGACCGATGCCCTCCTGGAACAGCCCCATCACGAAAGAACCGATACCAATGCCTATGTCATAGGACAGCAGATAAGTTGCATTGGCGGTACCGCGCTTGGGACCGGGCGTTGTGCCGGTGACAAAGGACTGAAACAGAGGCTGCAAAACGCCATAGCCAAGTCCCAGCAAAAATCCTGCCCCGAGAAAATGAACGGCAGTGCTCATGAAGAAATAGCTGCCCATGGTGAGCAGCAGAACGATCAGGCTGATCACAACCAGAACCTTGTGCTTTCCTGCATCGATCATCTTCTGCGTGGAAAATTTGGAAATCAGCATTCCTGCCACCAAAAATATATAAAAGTAAGGCGTAACTGCTGATAACCCTTTTTCCTGTGCGAAAATGGAGGAATAGGCGATCACTGCACCAAAGGGAATCATAATAAACATCATATTGAACATAAAAGGCAAAGCCGGTTTATAAAAGGCATCTGCCAGAGAGAATTTTTTCCGTTCCGTTTTGGGATACTCGATCCTGCAGAAAGAAACGCAGATCAACGCAATCACCGTCAGGAAAAACAACACAATAAAAGAAGTTTTGCTGCTCAGATGATTCTGAACCTGAATACCGATAAACGGACCGTCGGCCATGCCCAGAGAAATCGTCAGGGCAAAACGGTTGACACCCTGGCCGACTTTAGCTGGCGGCAGCACATCACCTGCCAGCGTGGTTGTTGCTGAACCGCAGACGGAATAAACAACGCCCATGTACAGACGAATCAAAACCAGCACACCGTAAATGGGAAATGCGGCAAAGCCCAAAAACGGAAGACAAAACAGTGCCAGAAACAGCATGTACACACGATAACGGTTAAAGTTATCCAGAATATATCCTGCAAAAGGTCTGAACAACACCGTAGCTACTGACATTGACGTTAAGACAATGCCGATCTTTGAGCCTGTAATTTTGTTTTCCTGACAGTAAATCGGCAGAATCGGAACGGATGCATAAAAGGTTGCCATCATCAGCAGATTCGTAATAAACAGTAATATGAATTTCTTATTCCAGATTTTTTCCATAAAAAATCGGACTATCCTGGAAACCAATCGATAGTCCTTCCTCCTTTTCGTAAACTTAATGAACGATTATAACTTTTTCTTCAGATTTCTGATATCGCGCCGAATCCTCCTGCAGACTCCCTGGTTATCTTTGTCGCTGTTTTCCAGTTTCTGCAATCGGTCTTCCAGTATTTTAATCTTATCTTCAGGTTTCATTTTTTTGCCTCCTTTGTAATATTTTGAGAAATTGTATCACGTTTTCTGGGCATGATAAATTGAAAAAATGTTATAAATAATAACAAATGGTTATTAAAAACAGGAATTAAATCATCATAATTCTGCACTTGACAAGCATCCGAAATCGGACTACACTATGTTTCGTCAGTCCGATTTCGGATACTTATAAGGAGGTAAATGAATGTCTGAATCAAATGAAAAATGGATCATACGACGCAATCAGCTGAAATTTTCCTATGAAGCTCTTTACCGCGATGTGGCAGCATACTTTTCTCTGTCTCCCACGGCGGCCTGGATCTTGTATACACTGATGGATGCTGACGGCGAACTGGCTCAGCAGGATTTGCGTGAAAAATGGAACTTTCCAAAACAAACCGTCAATTCCTGCATTCAGAGTTTAAGTAAAGAAGGCTATCTGACACTTTCTGTCATTCCGGGCACCCGGAATCGCAAACTGATTCATCTGACGCAACAGGGACGGGAACTTGTTGACAGGACGACCCGATTATTAGCACAGGCGGAAGAACGGGCTGCGGCACATTTAACGGAGGAAGAACGGACACAGTATCTCGCTCTTTCTGCAAAATTCTATGCTTCTCTCGCTGATGAAACCCGGTTCATTCGCCAATAAAGGAGGAATGTATTTTGGAAAATAATAAAAAACTTTTTGAAGAAACGCCTGTTCCCAGGGCGCTGGCAAGCCTTGCTATTCCAACGATCATCAGTCAGCTGATCGTCATGATCTACAATCTGGCGGACACCTTTTTTATCGGGCGAACAAATGATCCGTACAAGGTTGCTGCTACTTCCATGGCATATGTGCTTTTTTTCATGCTCAACGCCCTGGCGAATCTTTTCGGCATCGGCGGCGGAAGTCTGATTTCCCGGCTTCTGGGACAAAACCGGACAGACGAGTCGAAAACGGTCAGCGCCTTCAGCTTCTACGGCACAATCATCGTCACAGCCCTTTATTGCCTGATCTGCTATGTGTTTATGACGCCCATTCTGAACTTTATGGGGGCCAGCGAAAATACCCTGGGATACGCGATTGACTATACCTTCTGGGTGGTTGTCATCGGCGGCATTCCTGCAACCTTAAGCATGACAATGTCCCAGCTTCTGCGCAGTGAAGGCCACGGAAACAGGGCCAGCTTCGGTCTGAGCATGGGCGGCGTTTTGAACATTATTCTCGACCCGCTTTTCATGTTCGTCCTTTTGCCAAAGGGCCTGGAAGTTGTCGGTGCTGCTGTCGCCACAATGCTCTCCAATGTGATATCGCTTGTTTATTACTGCGTTGTCTATTATCAGATCAGGAAGGAATCCGTACTGTCTGTTTCTTTTGGCCGCATCATGGCCGGAGTAAAATACGCGGGCGAAATTCTTTCCGTGGGATTTCCTTCTGCGTTGAGCACAATTTTAGCCTGTGTTTCCATCATGGTGACAAACAATCTGGCAGCTTTTTACGGTGACATTCCGGTTGCCGCAATCGGCATCGTAAAGAAAGTCGAAATGCTGCCGCACAACGTAGGAACAGGTCTGTGCCAGGGTATGATTCCGCTGATTTCCTACAATTACGCTTCCGGCAATCACGACAGAATGAAAAAAACAATCACCACAGCAAGAACCTGCGGTCTGATTTTTACCGGCTTTTGCATCGTCATTTTTGAGCTGTTTGCCGGCGGCATTTCCCGTCTGTTCATTCAGGAGGCCGAAACAGCGGCCCTGACGACAAACTTTCTGCGCATCATGTGCCTTGCGACACCGCTCACCATCTGTAATTTCCATATGTGTTACACATTACAGGCCATGGGAAAGGGAAAAGAATCTTTAATCCTGTCCACCTGCAGACAGGGCTTTTTCAATATTCCTCTGCTGTTTTTGATGAAAGCCTGCTTTGGCCTGTACGGAATCGTCTGGACACAACTGATCGCAGATGCTCTGACCGCAGTTGTTTCTTACATCATTTACAGCCGGGTGTTCAGGCAGCTCAGACGCTCCGCCCAATAAAGCCTAATATGGCCTGTACGAACTATGCAAGGAATTGAAAATATGTTATCATTAATAACCAACTGTTATTGAAAGAGGGAATATAGTGAATATAGATAATCTGAAATGCTTTATCCTTGTAGCAGAAAATTTAAGCTTTGCCCGGGCCGCTGAAGCCCTCTATATTTCTCAGCCTGCAGTGACAAAACAGATCAACACCCTGGAGCAGGAGCTGGGTGTCTCACTTTTTACCCGTTCCACCCGCCATGTAGAACTGACTCCCGCCGGAATGTCTTTTTACAAGGATGCCAAAGATATTGTTTTAAAATCTCAAATGGCGATCAACCGCGTACAGCGGCAGATCACAAACTCCGATTCTCTCCGGATCGGACTCAGCAATCCCATTGCGCTTTTCTATCTGTCTCCTGTTATAAAACGGCTGCATGAAACACATCCGGAAATTCGCCCAAACCTCGAGATTCCCGGGTATAAAATTGTCCTGAACCTGTTTTTGGAAAACAAGCTGGATCTGCTTTTTTATTACAAAGAAAATATGCCCAAGAAAGCGGAAATCAATTTCATGGAACTGGAAAAAGATTCCCTGTCCTGTCTGATGCCCGCCGATCATCCGCTGGCCGGCAAAGACACCATCTCTCTGAAGGAACTGTCCGATATTCCCATCATCGCATGCAACCCGCTGAACGCGCCGCTCTCCACCGCTTCTTTTCAACAACAGCTGCTTGAAAAGCACGATGCAAATAAGGTTTTGTACTGCGAAGGAATCGAAGTGGCTCATTGTATGGTGTCAGCCGGAATGGGAATCGCAGTCCTTCCGAATATTTTAACACTGAAATCTCCTGACTTCGCAGTGGTTCCGCTCAGGGGAGAGCTGCCGCTCTCCTTCGGCGTTTTTTATCATAAGCGCAGCAAAAATGCGGCTTTAACAGAATTTCTGAAACTCCTTTAGAAAGGATATTGCCATGACACTCACACAGACGATATTAAATTACATTAATGACCACAGCGATGAAGCTTACGAACTTCTTCTTGAACTTGCGCAGCTTCCCGCCCCATCCAACCACGAAGAAAAGCGCGCGGAATTTTGCTTTAGCTGGCTGAAAAAGCAGGGGGCCGAGAACGTCTATATCGATGATGCGCTCAATGTCGTTTATTCCATCGGATGTACTGCTGATAATCCGGTCGCAGTTTTTATGGCTCACAGCGATGTGGTATTTCCCGATACAACACCCCTTCCGCTGACCGTTGAGGACGGCAAAATCAAATGTCCCGGTGTAGGTGACGATACCGCCAATGTCGTAGCACTGCTGATGGCTGCCAAATACATCGCTGAACGGAAACTGATTCCATCTAACCCGGACACCTCTGAAAAATGCGGTGTTCTTCTTGTTATAAACTCCGGTGAAGAAGGTCTTGGAAATCTCAAAGGTTCCCGAAAAATCATGGAGGATTTTCAGGGACGCGTCACAGAATTTATCACCTTTGACGGCGATGCAAAACACATTGTTAACCGCGCTGTAGGTTCCAAACGATACAAAATCGAAATTGACACCGAAGGCGGTCATTCCTACAGCAAATTCGGAAACCGCAATGCCATCGCATATCTGGCATCTCTGATCAACACGCTTTACACAATAAAAGTGCCGCCAAAAGGAAAGACCACCTATAATGTGGGCCTCATAAGCGGCGGCACTTCCGTAAACACCATCGCTCAGCATGCGGAAATGCTCTACGAATTTCGTTCCGATGAACGTGAATCTCTGGACATCATGGAGCGCCACTTAAACGCAGCCATCGAATTTTACCGCACAAAAGGCATTCAGGTCACCGTAACGCTCCTGGGCAACAGGCCCTGTTCCGGCGAAGTTGATCAAAATAAAGAGGAGGCCCTGATGGTACGCTCCTCTTTAGCGATCAAAAAATACTACGATTATGATGTCACCTTTACTTCCGGTTCCACAGACTGCAATATTCCTTTATCTTTTGGTGTCCCCGCAGTTTGCGTTGGCTGCATGGAAGGTGCCGGCGCACATACCCGGGAAGAATATGTGGAAATTACCAGCCTCAAGCCAGGCCTGCAGGTGGCGTTTGAATTGATTTTACATCACTTTTAAACCTTCGCCGTAATCATTTCCATCAGAGCTCCATAAAGGTTTTCCTCCAGCCCCATAGTGCCCAGTTGTGCAATAAGTACGGGAATTCGTTTTTCATTTTCGATCAGTTTGTAAATCCGGTCTTTTAACAGAAAAGAGATTTCCGCCTGGTTGAGAAAATCGAAACATATTTTTGCTACACGATTTTCCTTCTGGAAATACGCACTGTCGATACATACGCGAATTTCCTGGCATACGGATGTTTCCGGGATCTGTATCACAACTGCCTGTTTCTTCGCGTCATAAGAGGCAAAAAACGGCACGTTCTGCCCTGCTGTAAGAACTGTCACCCGGTCTTTTGCCTCTTTTGCAAAACCGGTAAGTTCCAAAACATAGCTCCTCTTCTCAGGAATTAACTGCAGATTTCCTACAGAAGGGTGAATGACAAATTCGGCATTCTCCTTTTCCCGATATTCGAATTTTGTTTTCACACAATCGCCGTTTTCATAAGCGCAGGTCTCATTATCATCCTCATACAGCTCAAAGGTTCCGTCTGCTCCTGCATAGACCTTTAAGCGGAAGGATGCAGGATTTTCAGTTGCTTCCACGCCGCTGATTTCATCTGTAAACGGTAAAATCGCCCCCGCCCTGGCAAGTACCGGAATGGAATCCAGATCACGATACAGATCAATGATTCGTCCGCCGTCATACATCAGACCGGTATAAATATCATACCACCTGCCCTCAGGCAGCCAGGCAGTTACCTTCGCACAATTGATCTGGGGAATGCGTTTGGAGGTAATCGGAGCGACTAAAAGTTCACTGCCGAACATATACTGATTTTTCACCCGATATGCCGAATGCTCTTCCGGATAATCATAATACATCGGCGCTATCAGCGGCAGTGACTCTTTGTAACTTCTGTAATTCATGGTATACAGATAAGGAATCATCTGATGACGCTGGCGAAGCGCATCTCCCATGGCCTTTTCTGTTTCCTTTTTAAATCTCCAGGGCTCTTTTCCGTTGAATTCACTGCAGGAGCTGTGAAGACGCATAATGGGAGAAAAAATGCCGTACTGCGCCCAACGTGCTTCCATTTCATCATCTTTATATCCCATCATATGACCGCCGATGTCATGACTCCACCATCCATATCCGATATTGGACGCTGTGGAAGTAAAGTACGGCTGAAAATCCAGTGACTCCCATGTCGTTACCGTATCGCCTGAAAATCCGATGGGATAACGATGACTGCCGGGCCCTGCATATCTGGAAAATGTCATGGGACGCTTTCCATTGCGTCTGCTGTCAAGAAAATGAAAATGATTCAGAATCCAAAGGGGGTCCAGTCCTTCAATTTTCGTATTGGTTCCCTGCTGCCAGTCAATCCACCAGAAATCAACGCCTTCTTCTTCCCTGGGATGATGCAGATATTTAAAATACGCTTCCAGAAACACAGGATCAGCCACATCACATTCAATCGGATCCTCATGCTCATAATCCACGCCCAGTTCTTTTGCCATTTCCACGTACATTTCTTCATGTCCCTGCACGCCGCCGGCGGGGTGTACATTGACGGTGGTTCTCATGCCCCGATCATGCAATCTGCTCAGGAATCGTTTGGGATCCGGGAAAAATTCTTTGTTCCAGGTATATCCCGTCCAGCCGCTTCCATATTTGGGATCAATATCTACAAGGTGCCAGTCCATATCGATTACTGCGACGGTAAACGGAAGGTTTTCTTTATCAAACCGTTCCATCAGCTCCATGTAAGTCTCTTCCGTATATTTATAATACCGGCTCCACCAGTTTCCCAGCGCATATCTGGGAAGCATCGGTGTTGTACCGCACAGATAATAAAAATCTTTCAGCGCTTCCTTATAATCATGTCCGTAGCCAAAGAAATATAAATCTTTGACCCCGTTCTTCCTCGGTTCAATCCATCCGTCATCCAGCAGAACCTGCGACTTACTGTCATCCAGCAAAGAATAGCCAAATCTGGAGATCACTCCATGATCCAGCGGGATTTCACCATTTGCCTCGTCCAGCGTTCTTGCCGTTCCGCCCAAATCGTGAATTTCCTCACCATAATGCCAGAGACTGTGGTATACACTGATATTTCCTTTTACCTGAATGCTCAAACCATTTGCAGAAAACTGTTTTTCATTATAAATCAGATGTATTCTGGAAGTATGCATTTCGATTCCATCGTCTGTATGTAATACACGATAGCTGCATTCGGGAAAATCTCTGAAAAATGCCAGCTTCGTAGCACGATCTTCAAACACTCCATCTTCTGAATATTCCAGACGAATCAAACCTTCTGTCAAAACCGTAATCCGGTATTTGTCGCCCTGTACAATGTTGGCTTTATGTGCCGCCGGGCGAGTCTGTACGCGATATCTCTCCTGCATATGCTTCCTCCTGTCTTATACCTTTTGGCGGCCTGCAAGCGCACCGCTGCAGGCACACCGCTGCCTGATCAGCCTTTCACTGCGGATGCAGCAATCCCCGCTATAAACTGTTTCTGGAACACCAGATAAATGATTAATACAGGGATGATTGAGATTGCCGTTGCTGCAAATAAAGCGCCGTAATCTGTGGAATATTGTCCGTTAAACATCTTTAAACCTACCGCCAGAAGCTGTTTTTCCTGGGTGTTGATTACCAGATAAGGCCACAGATAATCTTCCCATGCCCACAAAAACTGGAAAATCGCAATGCTGGAAATTCCGTTTTTCGCCATCGGCAAAACAATGCGGTGAAAGATATAAAATTCATCGGCACCATCGATTCTGGCAGCTTCCAGAATTTCATCCGGCAGTGTGGCGATATGCTGTTTCATATTAAAAATACCAAATCCGCTGAACATGGCCGGTATAATTAACGCTTTATAACTGTCCATCCATCCAAATTCCTGAATCATGGTGTATTTGGGAATAATGGTAACACACCACGGAATCATCATGGTCGCCAGAACGAATCCAAACAGCAGATTTCTTCCCTTGAATTTATACTTGCTTAAAACAAACCCGCATATTGTGCTGGTGTAAACTACCAGCAGAGTGATCGCAAGCGTTACGAACAAACTGTTTGCGAAGAACCGAAGAAAGTTAAAACGGTTATTCATATTGATATAGTTGTCAATGATGAATGTCTGAGGCAGCAGATGCTGCTCCAGCGCCATAATTTCGCTGTTCTGTTTAAAGGAAGAACAAACCATCCATATAAACGGATATACCGTAACCACTCCCAAAAGAATAAGAATAACATTCAATGCGATACTGCTTATTTTTCTTTTCATATCCAATTCCTCCTATTCCTGAGATCCGGAAACACGGAATGATAACCACGTAAATACAGCGGTGATCACAAACAGTACAAAGGATAATGCGGATGCATAACCAAAGTTATATTTTACAAAAGCTTCATCATAGATAATGTAAGATGCCAGGTATGTCGTTGTGCCGGGGCCGCCTTCGGTCATGATCAAAATCTGAACATATGCCTGAATATAGGAAATAATGGAGGTAATCACAACAAAAAGGGTCATGGGCTTTAACAAAGGCAAAGTGATATATCGAAATGTCTGCCATGCATTTGCACCGTCAACCTTTGCCGCTTCCAGCGCATCCGTCGGAAGGGAGTAAAGACCTGCCATATACATAACAACCGCATAACCGAAGTCTTTCCAGATTGTCATGATCATCACTGCCAGTAAGGCTGTTTTTGGATTCATCAGCCAGTTGATATCCAGACCAAAGATCTGATTGATCGTACCGATCTGGGGATTGTACATAAATTTCCATACAAATGCCACCGCAACCATAGGCGTTACCACGGGCATATAATAAACTGCACGGAAAAAGCTTTTATATTTTACAAGGGAAGAATATATTGCGTAAGCAATTCCCAGGCCTAATCCTACACGGAAAATAATTACTACTACGGAAAAAATCAGGGTGTTTAACATGGATGTCCAGAATAAACCACTGGAAAAAACATCGATATAATTTTTCAGACCCAAAAAGTTATAAGTTCCGCTCAATGGATTCCATTCATGAAAACTTCCTGCAAAAGCAATTCCAATGGGAATGATCAAAAAGACGGTAAAAAAGATCACCATTGCAATCACTACAATATTACGAAGAATAATTTCGCTTTTGCTTTGCAGCGGATGTGATTTTTTAAACATATGGGAACCTCCCTCTCCTCTATACGGCAAGGATACCGAAAACGCATATTCCCGGTATCCTTTTGTCGGTTCAACTCTTAACAGTCTCGTACTTTCTTATTTTGCATATTTATAAAGATTCTCAACAGAAGTAAAAGTACTGTTCTGCATATCTCTGATGATATTTTCCTGTGCTTCGTTCAGCGCGGTATCAATATCAACTCCGTTAAAGAAAATGTCCTGTCCGGCTTTCTTTAAAGAGGTTTCCATTGTGGAAGGCATGGAACCCGGCCAGATATAGTGATCAATATGTTCTGCCAGTACTGCCAGCGAAGGATTTGCCAGAATCTGCTCATTGCCTGCCAGAGACTTTTTCGCGGGGAATGTGCTCATGGCCAGGTTAAATGCAATCTGAATTTCATCATTTGCCAGGAAATACTTGATGAAGTCCTGTGCGACTGCCTGCTGATCTGCAGGCGCATTTTTGTTTACACCAAAGGTGGATTCACCGTTGTAACGGTTGTATGCATAAGGATTTCCATCAAATGTGGGAATTTCAAATACACCAAAGTTGATGTTGCTCCAGGTTGTCTGTAAAGTGTTATAGTAGTGTCCCCACTGGATAACCATTGCGGACTGTCCCTGACCAAAGCTGTCAGCACCTTTTTCTCCGAAATCCTTGGAACCGATGCCATCCACTTCATACATATCAACCAGCATCTGCATCACCTGTTTCATGGCATCAGAGTTTACATTCGGCGTTTTGCCGTCTTCCTGGAACAGATTTTCGCCTAACTGATAGTTCAGACCCAGTAAATAATTCTGATGGAAATCATCGTTGAAATTCAGTCCGGCCTGAATAAGTTTATCTCCATCCTTAATCGTCAGCTTCTTTGCAACTTCACGCATCTCATCCCATGTTTTCGGAATATCAGCCTCAGTAAGTCCTGCAGCAGTCCACATATCTTTGTTATAATAAACAGTACCTGTCATCATGCCGTAGTCGATGTAATAAACTTCCCCGTCAATCACATGGGCATCCACACCGGTAAAATCTGCCTGCAGATCTTCCAGCGGAATTTCCAGCGGAGCCATATAGTTGATCAGGTTTTCATGATAGCTGTTATGTACGTTAAAAATTGCCGGTCCATTTTCTCCGCTCAATGCCAGCGGCAGTTTTGTCCAGTAATCTTCCCACGGGTTGTTCACCAGCTTGATGGTTACATTGGGATGAATTGCTGTATATCCGTCAATCGCCTGCTGGAATAAATCGTCACTGCCCCACTCCCAAAGCTCAACAGTGATGTCTTTGCCGTCATTGATTTCCACCGACGGATCATACTTGATCGTGTCGCCAAAAGGCTCCGTAGGAACTTCAACAGCTGCACTGTTTTCTCCCGAGGCACTGCCTGAACCACATCCTGCCAGACTGGATACTGCCAATGAAGTCATCAGCATCATTGCGGTAATCTTTTTCATCATTTTTAAATCCTCCTTATCTTCTCTTTCATCTTCGTGTGATTTAGCGCTAAACTTAATGTTAAAGTATCATGATTATATTATTTTGTCAACGCCTTTCATGCTATTTCGTTCTTATACACATTTTTCAGGCCGTCAAATTGTGCATTTTTACCATTAGGCAATTCTATTATTGATTTTTTAGTTTAAAAAAGGTATAATAAGCACCATAAAGCAGGTTTATTTAAACTTTGTGAGGTGATTTATATGACTTTAAAAGATATAGCTGAAAAAGCCGGTGTCAGCATGATGACCGTTTCCAATGTTATCAACGGCAAGCATAATCGGGTTTCAGCCCAGACAATTGAAAAGGTAAATCAGATTATTAAGGAATATGATTATGTTCCCAATCAGAGCGCGCGGAGTTTGACAAATAAAACCTCAAATATCATTGCTATCATTATTTCGATTAACAAACCCGATGAGGCAGCGATATATATGGAAAATCCATATGTAAGCACTATGATTGGGGCGATCGAGAACGAATTGCGCAGCAGCGGATATTACACCATGGTTCGTTCCGTCACGCACAAAGAGGATCTGAATGCACTTGTAAAAACGTGGAATATCGATGGAATCATCTTTCTTTATCCGGATAATCATGAATTATTCCATGATTTTTTGGCCAAGGCACCATGTCCGATCGCCATATTCGATAATCAAAAAAATTATGACGGAGTTATTAATATATGCTCTGATGACAATAAAGGACTTTACCTTTCCACCAGATATGTCATAAACCACGGACATTCCCACATCGCTTTTGTTGCCGACTATGAGGGAAATCCTCTGCTTACACAACGTCTGGACGGATATAAACGTGCGCTCAGCGAAAGCGGCATTCCATACCGACCGGAATATGTTTTCAGTTATTCCCCAAGCTATGAAGGCGGAATTGCCGCTGGCAAAAAGATAGCTTCTCTTTCCAGCCCTATCACAGCTGTCGTCACTACAGCTGATATTTGTGCCGCAGGCCTTATGGAAGGTGCGCGTCTGGGCGGTTTCAGGATTCCGATCAATCTGTCAGTAGTCGGATATGACAATTTGCAATTATGCCAGATCATATCCCCCAAATTGACATCGATTTCACAAAATGTTCGGGAAAAGGCACTGCTGGCTACCCGTATGCTGCTGGAACGAATCCGGACAGGAAAAGCGCCTGCTGACTCTCATATCGTTATGGATGTGGAAATCGTGGAACGTCAGTCGGTGATTTCTTTATTTTAAAAGGATGCATAAAAATAGTGCGCGTTTTACGCGCACTATTTTACCAGTCTTACTCAAACATTGGCTCGATATATTTCTGAATCAGTTCTATTCTGTCTCCGGCTTTGGGGACAAAAAGAGCAGCCATCGAAACCACTATTTTTTTCCCGTATTGACATAAATTATATTTCCTCCGTCTCCCATGGCAGCAAATCCATTTTCATTTACCCACCATAAATATCCATATGGCAGATTCGGCTTTTTCCATCTGCTGTGTTCCCTAGTGCTTTCTTCCACCCATTTTTGCGATACAATCCGCTTGCCGTCCCACATGCCGCCATTTAAATATAACTGACCGATCTTTGCCATATCCATGGGCGTAAGCCCCCACCCCGCTGTATGAATTCCCATCGGGTCAGCCACCCATCCGCTGATATTCGTAGCCTGGTTAAACGCCATTTGCTCTTTTTTGCTGTGAAATGTCAAACTATTTTCAACAACAATTTCCAGCGGCGAAAATAGATTTTCTGTGGCGAAATCATAAACCGACTGCCCTGTCGCTTTCACTAAAATTCCCGATAAAATATCGGGACCGATCAGCGGCGCTTCATCGCTCATTTCCGATACAACATTAATCCATTACCGCCACCAGGCAAACCGGTGAGTGGCAGCTGATTTCTTCCTGCTCTCTGGTCAAAAGTCCGGTCTTTTCATCCCGATAGAACACGGTGATGTTATCACTGCCCTGATGCGCAGCAAGAACCATATCCTCCACCACCAGAAGATCCCGGGGATTTTTTCCGCCGCTCTTCATCACCTGAATCCGTTCCAGAAGGCCGGTATTTTCATCGATTGCAAACACCGCAATGCTGTCGTCCCCTCTGTTGGACACATAGAGAAAACGGCCATCTTCGGAACATTTGATGGCTGCACAGGTATTTTGCTGCTCCGCATCTTCCAGCGCAGAAACCTGCTGCAAAATTCTGCTGTCCGATGCTGAAATCTCTATCGCATAAACCTCGCAGCTCAGCTCCCCAACCGCATACATCATCCTGTTGTTTTTCGGGTTGAAAATGAAATGTCTCGGCCCGCTGCCTCCCGGAAAGACAATGTCTCTGGCTGCATTGTGCGCAAGTGTCTTCTTTTCAAAATCAGTTTCATAGTAAAACATCCTGTCCAGTCCCAGGTCCACGCACCAGATTCCGTCCTTTTCCGGAGAAAATCCGCAGAAATGCACATGAGGGCCTTCCTGACGCTTGGGATTTTGTCCCTTTCCCTGATGCTGCTTAAAATCTGACATGCCGCCAAGGCTTCCGTTCTTTTCCAACGCAAACACGGAAAGGCTTCCGCTTTTATAATTTCCAACATACACGATGCCATGTTTTTCATCCAGCAGGACATGACAGGGCGCCGTTCCCTTCGTCCCCAGTCTGTTGAGCAGCTCCAGCGAGTCCTCATCGCATCTGTAGGCGCTGATTCCGCCGCCCACCTGACCGCAGTGCTCAAAAGTTTCCATCACCGCATAAAGGAATTTTTTATCTTCCGAAACGGTCAGATAGGAAGGATTATCGATCCCTGCCTTTGAAAACTGCAGTTCCATTTTCCGCTGCCCGGCCGCCAGCCGATAGCATAAAATTCCTGCTTTCTCCTCTTTCGCATAGGTCCCCACATAAATTTTATAATTGTTTCTCATCTCTTCTCCTCTTTATCACACTTCGCTGAAATATACAACGCAGCTTTCTCCTGACTCATAGGCAGCGTATCCCAGAACCAGACCGGCCTTCATCAGCCATGCTCCCGAGCACACTTCTCCGGTTGTTTCATTGCGATACCGCTTGTCCGGATCCAGACCCTGCAGTTTTACGATCACCTTTTTGTCGGCCTGTCTGCGCATCGTCACAAGCGTCACCATAAAGCGGTCCTTTTTTGGCGAAACAAACTGCCAGATCGCTCTGTACGGATTGTCAAAAGGAGATACCAGACGATACAGATCGCCATAGTGAATCAGATCATAGGAATCATGATACTCTGCCACCTGTTTCTTCACGATTTCTGCTTCCTCAGCCGTTAGTTTTCTCGGATCCAGCTCATAGCCGAAGGTTCCCCAGAGGGCCACATTTCCCTTTGTTTCATAGCCGGTGCGGCTGCAGGCGGAAACATGAGCACCCATGGATGAGGCGGGATAACACATGGATGTGCCGAACTGAATATAAAGGCGTTCAATCGGATCCGTGTTGTCGCTGGCCCAGATCTGCGGAGAGTAATAGAGCATCGCCGGATCAAAACGTCCGCCTCCGCCGGAGCAGTTTTCAAACAGAATGTCCGGGAAGGTGGTCACAAGCCGGTTCATCAGATCGTAAGTTCCCAGAATAAAGCGGTGGAAAAACTCTTTTTTACGGTCCGCCGGAAGCAGCGCCGAGCCCGCATCCGAAATGTTGCGGTTAAAATCCCACTTTATGTAATCAATTTTATTCCTGGAAAGCACCTCATACATCTGCTGCCAGATGTTCTCTCTCACATCCTCCCGGGACACATCCAGCACATACTGATGGCGTCCCAGCATGGGAACACGTCCGTCCACATGCACATGCCAGTCGGGATGGGCCTTAAACAGTTCGGACTCGGGAGAAATCATCTCCGGCTCATACCAGATGCCGAACTTCAATCCCTCCGCATTAACCCGTTCGATCAAAGGCGCAAGACCTCCCGGAAGCTTCTCTTCATTGACAAACCAGTCACCCAAGGATGTGGTATCGTCATTTCGCTTGCCGAACCAGCCATCATCCATCACCAGCATTTCAATGCCCAGCTTCTTCGCTTCTTTTGCAAATGCCACCAGCTTTTCCGTGTCAAAATCGAAATACGCCGCTTCCCAGCTGTTGATCAGAAGCGGTCTCTTTTCTGTTTTCCAGCGTCCTCTGATCAGATTGGAATTGTAAAAACGATGGAAGATGCGGCTCATCTCACCGATGCCCTCTTCCGTAAAAACCATTACCGCCTCCGGCGCATCAAAGTACTCTCCGGGCGCCAGCTTCCATCCGAAATCCACCGGATTGATGCCCATGATCAATCTGGTCGTGCCGTTAAAGTCGCACTCCGCCAGCGCAGAAAAGTTTCCGGAATACACCAGATTGAATCCGTAAACATCGCCGTGACGCTCATCTGCGCCATGCTCTGCCAGCGCCACAAACGGATTCTGGGCATGACTGGAAACACCTCTTTTGGATTCTGCGCCCTGCAGCCCGTGGGCGAGAGGGCGGCGTTCTGCATCCCGCTCTCTGCAATGACGGCCATACAGTGTGATCATATCATAATCCATGGTGGGCAGATCCACACACAGACTGAATACGCGCTCGATTTCACATTCGCAGGAGGATGTGTTCTCCACGCGCGCCCGCCGCGTCATGACGCCGCAGGTTGAAAAAACTGTATAATAAAGGGTGACCCGCACGCCGGTCACCTTGTCCTCGGCATAAATTTCCAGCGTATCCGCCTCGCTCGCATCGTTTACATAGGTGGACGGCTGTCCGGGAATCTGAGGCTTTCCGGCATAAATTTTATGTCCCACATAGCGGATATCGGTCACGCTGTCTCCGTTTGCGTTGCGCACAGAAAGAGCTGAAATCCGAAAATCCCCTGCGCCGTTGCAGCCATATTCCATAGGGGCAGTATCCGGCGTAAAGCCGTGCTCCCCGATCACTGGATTCGCCAGACTGAAAGAAGCGTTGGGCCTGCGCATTTCTCTTCCGCTGATGTAGGTTTCCGGAATCGGCGCGCCGTAGTAAAGATTCAACAGGTAATTTTCGTCGTATACCTTGATGATATAGCTTGAGGTTTTCGTGTCCAGTTTAAAGGTTTTGTTTTGGGCATCGTAGATGATCGACATGTTTTGTCCTCCTTATTGCCTGCTTTTTCATTTTTCTGATTTCATATTTTTTCACAAAAGCGCAGATCACTTTTCTGCGAAAAATTCAATTTCCTCCCCAACCGGTCCGATACAGAATGCGATTCTCGCCGGGAACGGCGGTTCAGAAGGAATAACAATGTCCTTCGGTTCTGTGGTGATCTCATATCCTGCAGCCCGAACGGCTTCCACACAGGCATCCACATCCTTCACTGCAAATGCCATATGTCGGATCGTTCCCTGCCCAAGCGCCTGCTCTGCGTTTGAAAAAATCTCCATCAGACCGGCACCGGTGTCCAGCATGGCGGCGGTCCCTTCCCCCCAGGTTCTCACAATGGGCATTCCCAGAATATCATGATAAAAATGAATCGTCTTTTCAAATTCGGCCATGCCGCAGGCCTTTAATGCGATGTGATGTACACCCAAAATCTTCTGTTCCATATAATCCTCCATCTGTTGCAGATAAACTTCTCTTACGGGATCCTTCGCAAACGCTCCGCTTTTTGCGAAGTAGCGCCAGCAAGCTTCGCTTGCTGGCTTCATTATATAAAACTCAGGAGAAAAACGCCAGTGTTTTGATTATTTTCCACTATTTTTGAGCTGCAGATGTGTATCGATTCAGCTGTTCGTACAGTTGGAGTGCTGAGGATCGATCCGGTTAGGTCAAGTCTATATAATGGTGTAAATTTAATTAAAAAAAATGAGCACACAGTGTTCCTTTCGGTTAAAATGTAGTCACCACAACAAACATCTAAGAAAGGAAAAACTATGGCTCAATTACATTTTACACTGGATTATGA
>JAFUMV010000116.1 GCA_017482485.1 Lachnospiraceae bacterium | reverse complement strand
TAAGGGTATGATTAAGCTGATGACAAATAAAAACTGAAGCGTGAAGCAGCGCACCTAAAAAGAACCTTCACAATTCACTTACGTGAATTGTGAAGTAGCGCCCACAAAAAGATCGCAGACTGCGATCTTTTGTTGGCTTTATTCTCGGCCGTCCCAGCAGTAAGTACAGAGTTTATTTCTGTCGATGCCGACAGATTCAATCATGTCATCCAGACGATGGTAACGAAGAGAAGTGAAATTCAGCTGCTGGCAGATCCGATTGATCATTTCATGATACTGTGGGCTGTCAGGATCGGCGTAAATATCCAGGTTCGGATATTTGTTGTCACCTTCCATTTCCAGGATCACTCTTCTGGTAATCAGATCCATATCGGAAGTGGAACGGGAGAAGTTTAAGTATTTACAGCCGTATAAAAGGGGAGGGCAGGCAGGGCGGATATGCACCTGTTTCGCACCGCTTTTATATAAAAATTCTGTGGTTTCCCGAAGCTGTGTACCGCGGACGATGGAGTCGTCAATCAAAAGCAGGCTTCTGTCCTGAATCAGATCGTGAACCGGAATCAGCTTCATCTTTGCAATAAGGTTACGCTTGCTTTGCATGGTAGGCATGAAAGAACGAGGCCATGTAGGGGTATATTTGATGAATGGTCTGGAATAGGGGATTCCGGATTCATTCGCATAGCCGATAGCGTGTGCAACGCCGGAATCCGGAACACCGGCTACGATATCAGGCTGAACGGAACCGGCATCTCTTCTTGCCAGGGCAGCACCGCAGTTATAGCGCATCTTTTCAACGCTGATGCCTTCATAGGAAGAAGACGGATATCCGTAATAAATCCAGAGGAAGGTACATATTTTCATATCCTTACCGGGCTCTACCAGAGTGCGGACGCCTTCGGGTGTCATGATGACAATTTCGCCGGGGCCCAGCTCCCGCAGCGGTTCATAACCAAGGTTCAGATAAGAGAAACCTTCAAATGCAAGACAGAAAGCATCCTCCTTTTTCCCGAGAGAAATAGGAGTTCTGCCCATTTTATCTCTGGCTGCCAGAATACCTTTGGGAGTCATCAGTACGATGGACATGGAGCCATCGATGATTTCCTGGGCATATGAAATTCCTTCAATCAGATTCTCCTTTTGGTTGATCAGGGTTGCGACAAGCTCTGTAGCGTTAATGTCACCGCCGCTCATTTCGAGAAAATGGGTGGGAGAGGTGGAAAGAATTTTGTTTACGATATCATCGGTGTTGTTGATTTTGCCGATGGTCATGATGGAATAAGTTCCATGGTGGGAACGAATGATCAGGGGCTGGGGTTCATAGTCGGAAATGCATCCGATACCCATATATCCGTGCATGCGTTCCACTTCTTTATCAAATTTGGTACGAAAAGGAGCGTTTTCAATGTTGTGAATTGCTCTGTTAAAGCCATCTTTGCTGTTATATACAGCCATACCGGCACGCCTTGTGCCAAGGTGGGAATGGTAGTCTGTTCCGAAAAACAGGTCAAATACGCAATCCTCCTTTGATGCTACGCCAAAAAAACCACTCATGTTTTAACTCATCCTCCGTATACAATTTTAGAAAACTGTTACATGATATAAAAAAAGACAAGTTTATTCTAGCACAGCACTTTTGAAACCACAAATAGAAATATGGGCTGAAAAAAACGGTTATTTCGGCATTGCGACGAAAGAAAAAGGGGATCAGTTCGATGCAGAGAGTACTTTTTTTCGATATTCCCGGGGAGAGCAGCCGTACTTTTGTCGGAAAATTTTGTAAAAATAACTGAAATTGCTGTAGCCCACGTCCAGGCCGATATCCGTGATGGAAAGAGCAGTGGTGCGAAGCAGGTAGGCGGCCTGATTGAGCCGCTTTTCCTGCAGAAGCTCTGTCCAGGTCCTGCCGGTGGTGTTTTTGATCATACGGCTTAGCTGGTATAAATCATAATGATATTTTTGTGCGATGACAGAAAGCTCTCCGTCGCGATAGTGTTCTTCAATATATCCAAGGACGGTGAAGGTCAGTTCCTGGTCCAGGTGATCTTTGCCGATTTCCATTTTATCCGTGAAGTTTAGCAGGTGTAAAAAAAGCAGTCCTACCGTGGTCTGGTTTAAGCTTCTTTTGTTTGGCTGCCTATGTAAAAGCATCCAGATCAGATTCTCCACAAGATTTTGAATCGGGAGCACATCTGCGACTTTGAAATGGAGATAGCTGACCTGTCCGTTGCCGCTTTTAAGACAGTCTGTCAAAAAAGTGCGAATCAGGTTATTTTCCGCCCTGATCATATCCAGGGTGCGGTCAAGAAATTCAGGCAGGATAAAAAAATTGACCGCAATATCCGAATAGGAAGCCGGAAGGATTTCCTGCGTCGCATTTTGACTTAAGAAAAGCAGCTCCCCTTCTTTTAAAAGAACAGTATTCCCATTGATGATATGGGTGGTCTGTCCCGAACACATGTAGACCGCTTCCACATAATTATGGGTATGCTTTGGAAAATGGATAAAACGGGTATGGGGACGCAGTTCAATGAGTCTGCCCTGTTCCAGAAAGGCTTTTGCATCCACAATCATGGAGGCGCTCAGGTTATAGAGTGCGGTGTCCACATCGGTTCTTCCATTCAGAATTTCCTGTTCTTCCGGCGTGATTTTGATCAGTTCGTCAATAATTTCTTTTCTCATAGGAATACTCTTTCTGGTCTGTGAAGGATCCGTTTGCTTATAGTGTATCTCAAATCTGCTGCGGATACAACAGAAAACGCAAATCAGGTCATATTTTTGTGCAAATGGCGTGCTTTTTCCTGCAAGAGAGGTTTGTTAAAATGGAACCATAATAAGAGGATAAGGGGATCAAAAAAGGAGGGATAACATGATAAAGTATTATCTTGCGGTAGATATCGGGGCGTCCAGCGGCAGACATATTCTTGGACATCTGGAAAATGGCCGCATGGTGACGCAGGAGGTGTATCGATTTGAAAACGGTATGTCTTCTAAAGATGGTGAGCTTTGCTGGGATTTGGAACAACTGTTTGGAGAGATCAAAGCCGGCATGAAAAAATGCGCAGAGCTCGAAAAAATACCCATAAGCATGGGCATTGATACCTGGGGCGTGGATTTCGTGCTGCTGGACAGTGCGGACAGAATTTTGGGAAACACGGTCGGTTATCGTGATAAGCGGACCATAGGGATGGATGAAAAAGTATATGCCATCATTTCAGAAGAAGAACTCTATGAAAGAACCGGTATACAGAAGGCAATTTTTAACACGATCTATCAGCTGATGGCAGTAAAGGACAGGCATCCGGAAATTTTAAATGCTGCAGAAAGTCTGTTAATGATCCCGGACTATTTTCACTATCTGCTGACCGGCAAAAAGGCGGTGGAGTACACCAACGCCACCACAGGACAGCTGATCGATCCCGAAAAAAAGGACTGGGACAGAGAGCTGATTGGTATGCTGGGCTATCCGCAGAAAATATTCGGTGAAATCTTAAAGCCGGGAACGGTGTTGGGACAACTGAAAGAAGAAGTGGCAAAAGAGGTTGGTTTTAACTGCCAGGTGGTACTTCCGGCAACCCATGATACAGGATCAGCGGTTGCTGCGGTTCCTTCCAATTCGGAAAACGTGCTTTACATCAGTTCAGGAACCTGGTCTTTGCTTGGCGTGGAGCGGATGGAAGCTGACTGCTCTTTGGAAAGCAAAATGATGAATTTTACAAATGAAGGAGGGTATGACTACCGCTTCCGCTATCTGAAAAACATCATGGGGCTGTGGATGATTCAGTCTGTCAGAAATGAATATAACAGGCAGTATTCCTTTGCGCAGCTGTGTGAAATGGCAGAACAGGAAAAGATTCCTTCCATTGTAGACTGTAATGATGCATCTTTTCTGGCACCGGATTCTATGGTCGCGGCAATACAGGATTTTTGCAAAAAAAGCGGCCAGCAGGTGCCAAAAACCGCCGGAGAACTGGCCTGTGTAATTTATAACAGCCTGGCAGAGTGTTATCGGGAAACGGTACAGAAACTGGAAGCGCATATTGGGGTGCAGTATGACAGCTTACATATTGTTGGCGGCGGATCCAATGCAGATTATTTAAATCAGCTTACCGCCAAAGCGACCCAAAAAACAGTTTATGCAGGGCCTTCTGAGGCAACTGCGATCGGCAATCTGGCGGCACAGATGATACGGGAAGGTGAACTTGCAGATCTGAAAGCGGCAAGAAGCTGCATCTTTGCTTCCAGTGAAATAAAAATATTTCAGCCGGGATAACAAAAAGCAGGAACTGTTCGGAGCAGAAAGAAAAAGAGATTGATATAAATTTCAGGAGGAAAAAAAGATGACAACACAGGAAAGATATTTATCCGCAAAGGAAATGTATGCAGCAGTGGGGGTTGACACCCAGAAAGCGCTGGAAATGCTGAGCAGATTTTCCATTTCCATGCACTGTTGGCAGGGCGATGATGTGAAAGGCTTTGATCAGGATGGTCCGCTGTCCGGCGGCATTCAGACCACCGGCAACTATCCCGGCAGAGCACGTACGCCGGAGGAATTAATGGCGGATATTGATCAGGTGTTAAAGCTTTTGCCCGGCAAACACAAACTCAATCTCCATGCCTGTTATGCAATTTTTGAAAAAGGTGAGCATGTGGATCGTGATGCCATAGAGCCGAAGCATTTTAAAAGGTGGGTGGAGTTTGCCAAAGAAAGAGGGATTGGTCTGGATTTCAACCCTACATTTTTCTCTCATAAAAAGGCAGAAGGCTTAACACTGTCCAGCAATGATGAAGAAATTCGTCAGTTCTGGATTCGGCATGGACAGGCATGCGTCCGTATTTCCCAGTATTTTGCAGAAGAACTGGGACAGCCCTGTGTGATGAACATCTGGATTCCGGATGGGCTTAAGGACATTCCGGCTGACCGTCTGGGTCCCAGAGCCAGATTCAAAGATTCTCTGGATCAGATTTTATCCGTTCCCTATGATAAGGAAAAAGTATATGTTTGTCTGGAATCCAAGGTATTCGGCATCGGGCTGGAATCCTACACCGTCGGGTCCAGCGAATTCTGTGTGAACTATGCAGCGAAAAAGGGAATTTTAAGTCTGATGGACACCGGCCATTATCATCCCACCGAGGTGGTTTCCGATAAAATTTCCTCCATGCTGCTTTTTAACGAAAAGCTGGCCCTGCATGTGTCAAGACCCGTTCGCTGGGACTCCGATCACGTTGTTTTGTTCGATGATGAAACAAAGGAAATCGCGAAGGAAATCGTTCGCAACAACGCAATGGACCGGGTATTTCTTGCAATGGACTATTTTGACGCCAGCATCAACCGGATCAGTGCCTGGGTGGTTGGCATGCGCAACATGCAGAAAGCAATGCTGTTTGCACTTCTGCAGCCATATACCAGATTACAGGAAATGCAAAATGCCGGAAGCTTCACAGAACTGCAGATGCTGCAGGAAGAAATGAAACTTTATCCTGTAGGAGACGTATGGAATTATTTCTGTGAAATCAACGGTGTACCCGGCAAAGAAGACTGGTATGCGGAAGTGAAGCGGTATGAACAGGAAGTACTTTCCAGAAGAATTTAACAGGGTTATAATAAAAGAAAAGCGCATTTATCGCTTTAATACGGAGGAAAATCATGAAGGTATTGAATGCGCCCTTTGTACAGGGCTTTATGAGAATGGCAGATGACGGTTGGCAGCAGGGCTGGCATGAAAGAAACGGCGGTAATTTAAGCTATCGAATCAGGACAGAAGAGATCGAAAGCGTGAGAGAAGAATTGAAAAAAGACGGGGAATGGAAAGAAATCGGCATCACGGTTCCTGCTATGGCAGGAGAATATTTCCTGGTGACCGGCAGCGGCAAATACTTCCGCAATGTGATGAGAGATCCCGAGGATTCTATCTGCATCATCGAAGTGGATCAAGCTGGTGAAAAATACCGTATCTGCTGGGGCCTTGTAAACGGCGGAAGACCCACAAGTGAGCTGCCCAGTCACTTAATGAATCTGGAAGTGAAAAAGCTGCAGAATGAAAAGTATCGTGTGGTATATCATTGCCATGCCACCAATATCATTGCGCTGACCTTTGTACTGCCCCTGAAAGATGAAGTGTTTACCAGAGAGCTTTGGGAGATGGCAACTGAATGTCCTGTGGTGTTTCCTGACGGCGTAGGCGTTGTGGAGTGGATGGTTCCCGGCGGCAGAGAGATTGCGGTTGCCACCAGTGAGCTGATGAAGAAATATGATGTTGCGATCTGGGCGCACCATGGCATGTTCTGCGCAGGGGAAGATTTTGACCTGACTTTCGGATTGGCACACACCGTGGAGAAATCCGCGGAAATTCTTGTGAAGATGCTTTCCATGCGTCCTGACAAGCTGCAGACCATCACCGTGCAGAATTTTAAAGATCTGGCAAGGGATTTTGGGGTGACGCTGCCGGAGAAGTTTTTATACGAAAAATAGAAGTAAAAAAATAAGTAAAATGTGTAAATAAAGCATGATTGACCGGTATCCTGCAGGTGTGATATTCTGATTTTCAGGAGGGGTATGCCATGAACAAACTGATCGATGAGAATCTGAATATCACGTCTATAAACCGGGAAACTTCCCATTCCCTGTGGGGCGCTTATGAAAGCGAACAGCAGGCCAGAAGCTGTGACAGACAGGCATCCAAATGGGTGGAATGTCTGGATGGAACCTGGGATTTTGCCTTTTTTAACAGCGCGGATATAGAGGACAGCTGTTTTATCGGAGCCGACGGAAGAAAAGCAAGCGCAGGCGGTCTGAGCTGGGGGAAAATGAAAGTGCCGGGGAACTGGGAACTTCAGGGGTATGGAGTGCCGATTTATACAAATGTGTGTTATCCCTGGAAGCTGGACGGAAGCAATCCTTCTGCCGTGCGCCCTTATGAAAATGTTTATGCAGTGCCGGAGCCGCCGTTTATTCCTTCCGAAAATAATACGGGAATCTATCATCGGGAATTTGAGGTAAAAAAGGAATGGCTGGACAGAGAGATATTCCTTTTGTTTCATGGAGTGGAGTCCGCATTTTATTTATGGATTAACGGTAAAAAAATCGGATATTCTCAGGACAGCAAGCTGCCGGCAGAATTTAATATCACGCAATGCATAAACGAAGGCCGTAACTGCATCACACTGAAGGTAATGCAATTCTCATCGGCAACTTATCTGGAAGATCAGGATTACTGGTCTTTATCCGGCATATTTCGCTCTGTATATTTATATGCAAAGCCGAAAAAGAGAATTGTCGACTGGAAAGTGGATGCAAAACCGGATGTTGTCAGTCATACCATTGCCGGTACAGATAGACAAACCGTTGACGGTTTTATCTCTGCGGATGTAAAAATCACCCGTTTTGACGGATTTGCAGCCTGTAAAATAAAGATGTCGGTATATGATCCGAAAGGCGATTTTCTGGGAGAATCATTTTCTGATGTGAGGGCAGCTGCTGATTACAGAATGCAGGAGCAGCCCACTGCAAATACGGCACGGCTTTCGTTTTTTAAAGAAAAAATAAAGCCCTGGTCACCGGAGCGCCCTGTGCTTTATACCGTCACCTTTACCCTGTTGTCCCCCACAGGAGAAGAAATCGATTTTGAAAGCTGCCGGATCGGTTTTCGGGATGTCCGAATCGAGGATAATATTGTAAAGCTCAACGGAAAGCGTCTGATCGTCAGAGGCGTCAACCGTCATGAGCACAGCGCATACAGCGGCAGATGTGTGAGCCGGGAAAGAATGATCGAAGAGATTTTTCTGATGAAGGCGCTGAACATCAACTCCGTACGTACCTGCCATTATCCGGATGATCCGGTCTGGTATGATTTGTGCGATGAGTACGGAATTCTTCTTGTCTGTGAATGCAATCTGGAAACCCACGGAGTGATGGGGGCACTTACCCATAATCCGGCATGGGGCACGAACTTTCTGGAAAGAGCCCAGCGGATGGTGCTCACACACAAAGATCATCCGTCTATCTACTCCTGGTCTCTTGGAAATGAAAGCGGAACAGGCCCCAATCATGCTGCTATGGCGGGCTGGATCAGGGAATATGACGGCAGCCGTTTGTGTCAGTATGAAGCCGGACAGCCCGGAAAAAACATTTCGGATATACGCGGGGATATGTATGCTACGCAGAAAAACATCATGAATATGCTCGCCGATGGAAAAGATTTAAGGCCCATCATTCTGGTGGAATACCTGTATCAAATCAGAAATGCCGGCGGGGGAATGCATAAGTTTTTGGAACTTTTAGAAAAATATGAGAGATTCCAGGGCGGATATATTTGGGACTGGTCCGATAAGGCATTATATGAAGAAAAAGATGGTACCGGCTATTTTGCTTACGGCGGAGATTTTGATTCCTTTACAGAAAGCGGCACACCGGGATTTATGACCAACAACGGTATTGTGACGGCAGATTTGAAGCCAAGGCCGGCGGCACAGGAAGTAAAGCATATTTATTGTCCCATCGTCTTTGAAAAACTGGAATATGACAATGCCTGGAGATTGCCGCCCGAAAAGGGAAGCATTCTCATCAAAAACAGAAATATGTTTCTGGATACAGATTCTTATGAGGTGCTTTACAGAATTCGGGAAAACGGCAGAATTGTGAAGGAAGATATTTTTGCACTTCCCTATCTGAAAGCGGGAGAGGAAACACAGATTTTATTTCAAACGGATTATCCCATGAAAAAAGGAAATCTGTATCATGTGGATTTTTCCGTCAGATATAAAGAAGATACTTTCTTTTCCCCCAAAGGATATGAGCTGGCATGCTATCAGTTTGAACTGGCGGGCGGTTTGCTGCAGTTGGAAAGTGTGCAAAAAGATGCAGAAGCGTTTGCAAAGACGGAAAACGAACATGAGATTGTAATCTTCAATCAGCACTTTTATGTATCCTTTGACAAACAGAGCGGCAATATTGTTTCCTGTGCTCTGGAGGGAAAAGAATATCTGGTCACCGGTCCGAATGCCTGCTTTACCAGACCCCGTTCCGGCATGGATTATCATCCGGAGAATGCCAGATATCCTTTGTGGAGTCTGTTTGATTCGGAAAATACACAAGAGCATTTGGAAAAGCTTAAAGCATATGCGGCCGGAAAAAAAGCCTTTGTGGAAACGGAAAAGTCCGTTCTTTTCAAAAGTCTGAATTTATCGGCAAGGGTGGAATATCTGTATGTAATGGATGCAAACGGCGAAATTGAGGTGAAGAGCAGCTACCATCTGGATACGCAGCTGCCCGATCTGCCCCGGGTTGGAGCTGAGCTTGTGCTGCCTGAAGGTTTTGAACGGCTGGAATATTTTGGCCGTGGACCGACAGAAAACTACAGTGACAGAAAAGCATGTGCCATTTTGGGGCGATTTGAAAGCACGGTGGAGAAAGAGCACTTTGCGTTCTGTCCGCCTTCGGAAAACGGCGGGCATGAGGACTGCCGGGAAATCATTCTGATTGCGGAAGATGGCAGAAGCATCCGGTTTTTCTCCAAAGAGCCATTTCATTTTGATATTCATCATAATACGATCGATGATTACAAATCGGCGGGGCATGAGCATGAACTCATTCGCAGAAAGGAAAGCTATCTGCATATTGATGCTGCTCACTGCGGAATCGGAAGCGATATGGGCTGGAGCTCTTATATGGCAAAAGAAACAGAGGTTTTGCCGGGAGGCTATCATCAGAGCTTCGTGATCCGTCTGGGCGTATGAAGGGGAGAGCCGACAAGGGTATCCCAAAAAGATGATTGACAGCAATCATCTTTTATGCTAATTTATTTATGATTCCGGAGTAAAAATACTGCTCCGAATTTTATAAATCAAAGACTTTGAAGGGAAAGAGTAAGTCTGTATGGAACCAACAGAAAGCAGCCGGTTGATGAGAGGCGCAGGGGAAGTCATTCTGAATACATCCCGGAGTTGTGCACCGAAATGTTTGTTGAAACGGCAGATTCTTTTCAGAATCCCAGGATATAACAGAAGAAGCAGAGTAGGCTGCAACGGAACGCAACCGTTAACGTGCAGGAGTATCATCTGAATCAGGCGGACTTTAACCGGAAATTTTTGCCGGAAGAACTGCCGATGGATTTTTGGATCGTACTTCATGAGGCATCCAGTGCGAGCTGGCTGCGAACAAAGGTGGTAACGCGAAGCTTAGGCCCTCGTCCTTTCTGGATGAGGGCCTTTATAACGTAAAAACGTAACTGAAAACGAGATGAAGCAGTTATGAAAACCACCAAAAGGAGAGAGAAAGATGACAGTTTATGAAGAACTTAAAGCGAGAGGACTTCTCGCGCAGCTGACAGACGAAGAAGAAATCAAAGAATTGATCAATAACGGAAAGGCTACTTTTTATATCGGCTTTGATCCTACCGCAGACAGCCTTCATGTAGGACATTTCATGGCGCTGTGTCTGATGAAACGTCTGCAGATGGCGGGCAACAAGCCCATCGCCCTGATCGGCGGCGGTACTGCAATGATCGGTGACCCTTCCGGCAGAAGCGATATGCGTCAGATGATGACAAAAGAAACAATTGCGCATAACTGTGAATGCTTCAAAAAGCAGATGAGCCGTTTCATTGATTTTTCTGATGGCAAGGCTATGATGGTAAATAATGCAGACTGGCTGCTTGACTTAAATTACGTGGAGGTGCTGCGTGAAGTTGGCTCCTGCTTTTCCGTTAACCGTATGCTGACCGCAGAGTGCTACAAGCAGCGTATGGCGAAGGGACTGAGCTTCCTGGAATTTAACTACATGATCATGCAGAGCTACGATTTCTACATGCTGTTTCAGAAATACGGCTGTAATATGCAGTTTGGCGGCGATGATCAGTGGTCCAATATGTTAGGCGGCACAGAACTGATCCGCAGAAAACTCGGCAAGGATGCTTATGCGATGACCATCACTTTGCTTCTTAATTCCGAGGGCAAGAAAATGGGCAAGACCCAGAAGGGCGCTGTATGGCTGGATCCCAACAAGACTACTCCTTTTGAGTTTTACCAGTACTGGAGAAATGTGGCAGATGCGGATGTGATGAAATGTCTGAAGATGCTCACATTCCTGCCGATTGAACAGATTCAGGAGATGGAGCACTGGGAAGGCAGTCAGTTAAATACTGCAAAGGAAATTCTGGCCTTTGAACTGACTGAGCTGGTTCACGGCAGAGAAGAGGCTGAGAAGGCACAGGCCGGTGCGAAGGCACTTTTTGGCGGCGGTGCCGATGCGGATATTCCGACTGTCGAACTGACAGAAGCGGATTTGATGGATGGTAATATTGATATCATGGGATTGCTGGTAAAAGCAGGCCTCTGCGCATCCAGATCAGAAGCACGCCGTGCGGTAGAACAGGGCGGTGTTTCCGTAAACGGTGAGAAAGTGACCGACATCAAAAAGCTGTTTGCCGGCGAAGAACTTGGCGGCGAAGGAATCACCTTAAAGCGTGGTAAGAAGAGCTTTAAGAAAGTAATTTTGAAATAATAAAAAACGCTCCGGTCAGATGCGATCAGGGTACCTGCCGGAGCGGGAATGCAGAATGATTCATGGAGGGAAAGAATGGGAAAGGTAGCCATCATCACGGACAGCAACAGCGGTATTACGCAGATGCAGGCAAAGCAGCTGGGAATTTCCGTGATTCCGATGCCGTTTTTTATCAATGAACAGTTGTTTTTGGAGGATATCACCTTAAGCCAGAAAGAGTTTTATCAATATCTGGGACAGGATGCAGATATTAAGACGTCCCAGCCCGCTGTGGGGGATATTCTGGAACTGTGGGATCAAACGCTTAAGGAATATGATGAAATTGTGCATATTCCCATGTCCAGCGGTTTAAGCGGTTCCTGCCAGACCGCCATCGCAATGGCGGATGATTATGACGGACGCGTTCAGGTTGTGGACAATAAACGTATTTCTGTCACCATGAAGCAATCGGTTCTGGAAGCGATAGAACTGGCAAAAAAGGGATATTCTGCAAAGGAAATCAGGGATATTCTGGAGCGGGATGGACTAAAAGCCAGCATTTATATTGCAGTTGATACCTTAAAGTATCTGAAAAAAGGCGGCAGGATCACACCTGCGGCAGCATCTGTCGGCATGGTAATGAATATCAAACCTGTGTTGCAGATTCAGGGCGGAAAGCTGGATACCTTTGCAAAGGTAAGAGGGATGAAGCAGGCCAGAAAGAAGATGCTGGAAGCGATTGAAGATGATTTAAACGGTCGTTTTGCCAAGGATAAGACTTATATCTGCGGCGCCTATACCTGTTCCGATGAGGAGGCAGAGGTGTGGAAGCAGGAGATTCAGGAACGTTTCCCGCATCATAAGGTTTACCTGGATCGACTTTCCCTGAGTGTTTCCTGTCATATCGGTCCCGGTGCGCTGGCTGTAGTGATCATGAAGCAGCTGGAGGAAGCAGGCTATGTGGACGGCAGTCTGCATGAATAAATTTAAAGCATAAACAAACACCCCTTCACATACATTTAAGTAAGTATGGAAGGGGTATTTTTATGGAAACTAATTTAAAAGAATATGATTTATACAAAGATATTCAGGAAAGATGCAAAGGAGAAATTTACATAGGTGTGGTGGGACCGGTCCGCACCGGAAAGTCCACTTTCATCAAACGTTTTATGGATGTGGCAGTGCTTCCGTATATGACGGATGAAGCCGGAAAGGTGCGTGCACAGGACGAACTTCCCCAGAGCGCAAAGGGAAAAACCATCACCACCACAGAGCCGAAATTCATTCCTCAGAAAGCGGCAGCCTTAAAGCTGGCCGGTGACGTGAATGTGAAGGTTCGGCTGGTGGACTGTGTGGGCTTTATGGTAAACGGAGCAGCCGGACACATGGAAGAGGGGATGGAGCGAATGGTAAAAACGCCCTGGTCCGAAACGGAGATTCCCTTCACCCAGGCGGCGGAAATCGGAACCGGAAAGGTGATTTCCGATCATTCTACGATCGGTATTGTGGTCACAACGGACGGCAGTATCGGAGAGCTTCCAAAAGAAAATTATGCGGAGGCGCAGGAGCGGACCATCCAGGAATTAAAAAAGCTGCGCAAGCCATTTTTAGTGCTGGTAAATTCCACAAGGCCTTACGGGGAAGAAGCGCAGAAAACAGCTGAAAAGCTGCAGGAAAAGTATCAGGTTTCCGCGATGGCTGTCAACTGCGAGCAGCTGACGGAAGAGGATATCCGCCGGATTTTGGAAAAAATTTTGTATGAATTTCCTGTGACCATGGTGGAATTTTATATGCCAAAATGGGTAGAAATGCTGCCTATGAGCCATGGAATGAAAGCGGAGCTGATCAGCGCAATCAAGGATATGATGAATCGGGTGAACACAATCCGTGATGTGATTGAAAAGCCCATCAGCCTGCAGGGGGATTATATCCGCAGATGCCTGACCCAGCAGGTCAATATGGCAGACGGCTGCATTCAGGTGCTTCTGGATATGGATGAAAAGTACTATTATGAGCTGTTAAGCGGTGTGGCGGGAGAAAAGATCGGCAGCGAATTTGAACTGATGGATCTGTTAAAAGACATGGCGCAGATGAAAAAAGAATATTCCAAAGTTTTGACTGCCATGCAGGCTGTCAGACAAAAAGGCTATGGAGTCGTGATGCCGCAGCGGGATGAAATTCGTCTGGAACGGCCTGAGGTGATCCGTCATGGCAATAAGTATGGGGTGAAAATTAAGGCAGAAAGCCCGTCTTTACATTTCATCAGGGCCAATGTGGTAACGGAAATCGCGCCGATTGTGGGAACGGAACAGCAGGCGAAAGATCTGATCGGATATATTGATGAAAATGGAAAAAATGATGGCATCTGGGAGACCAATATATTCGGCAAAACCGTGGAGCAGCTGGTAAACGACGGAATCAGGACAAAAATTTCCATGATCGGTGATGACAGCCAGGCAAAGCTTCAGGATACCATGCAGAAGATCGTCAATGACTCTACCGGCGGCATGGTCTGCATTATTATCTGATTGCTGATTAAAGGGGGGGATACAGAAGCATTCCAATATTGGTGTTGCAAACAGATTTTATTCCCTGTATAATCGAACATGTGACTGGCAGATCTTTAAATGCAGGGAAAAGGATTTGTGCAGCTATTTTTATTATGAAGAACAAAGGGGATAAGAGATGAATTTACTAAAGAAACTGTTTGCGCCCACAGACATGACAGAAGGGGTGCCCTGGAAGAAGATTGCATTATTCGCCATTCCGATGCTGATTGGAAATATTGCACAGCAGCTTTACAATACGGTAGACTCTATCGTGGTAGGAAAGTATGTGGGGGACAATGCGCTGGCCGCTGTAGGAAGTGCCGGACCGGTTTTGAATCTGCTTCTGGTTTTGTTTATCGGAATTTCTGCCGGTGCGAGCATCATGGTTGCACAGTATTTCGGCGCAAGACAGAAGGAAGAGCTGTCGAGCACGATCGGAAGCTGTATCACTCTGACTGCAGTATCCTGTGTGGTGATCATGATCGCAGGCCCCCTTCTGACAGGGCCGCTGCTTCGGCTGTTAAATACGCCGGAAAGCATTTTTTCATGGTGTGCTTCCTATCTGAACATCCTGTTTATCGGTATTGCCGGAATGGCATATTACAACATCTTAAGCGGTATTCTTCGCGGTCTTGGGGATTCGGTATCGGCACTGGTTTACCTGCTGGTGGCCACCTTTTTGAACATTGTGCTGGATCTGGTTTTTGTGGCTGTTTTCGGCATGGGTGTTGCAGGCGTGGCGCTGGCAACTGCGATTGCGCAGGCAGTATCCTCTCTGATGTGTCTCAACCGCCTGGTACATATGCAGGAAATATTTGTTTTGCATAAAAAGATCTGATTCCGACAGCAAAGCACTCCAAAGAAATTGTGCGCCTTGGTTTACCCTCCGGCGTAACCCAGGCTATTTTTTCCATGGCGATGATTGTGGTTCAGTCTTTGACAAACAGCTTCGGCGAAATGTTCATTGCAGCAAACGTTATTGTTATGCGCGTGGACGGTTTTGCCATGATGCCGAATTTTTCCTTTGGTACAGCGATGACGACCTATGCGGGGCAGAACGTCGGCGCGAAGAAATATGATCGCGTGGATCATGGTGCCAAGCAGGGAACAATTATGGCGGTAGCTGTATCAGCCATAATCACCGGCCTGATTCTGATTTTCGGAAAATATCTGATGGGTATTTTCACCAATACGCCCGAGCTGGTACAGCTGAGTATGCGTATGATGCGTATTCTTGCTGTGGGTTATATTGCAATGGCTGTTACGCAGTGTTTGTCCGGTGTCATGAGAGGGGCCGGTGACACCATGACTCCCATGTGGATTTCTCTGCTGACAACCGTAGGAGTCCGGGTGCCTTTGGCATACGGAATTTCCTGGATGACAAGAACACCGGAACTTCCCAATGGAAACAGCGATTGTATTTTTATTTCCCTGCTGCTTTCCTGGCTGATTGGCGCTCTTGTCACCACATTTTTCTATCGCAGAGGAAAGTGGAAAGAGAAGGGACTTTCCTGATTTTATTCCCCGGATTCCCGAAGGGGCTTATACTTGGAAGAACCCACAAATACTGTGCTGACTTCCTTTCCGTTGAGGTATGTTGTCAGATAAGCATTGGCGGAAAGGGAGCCGGTCTGTTTGGACCACAATTGATAGGAACGGCCGGCAAGAGACTGATCCCACACCAGAACGCTGACTGTAAGCTTTTTGCCTGAAGTCTTTGTCTGGAGGACAACGGGGACGGTGTAATCGTTTCGGAATTTCAAGTCCTTGTAGCCTGCAGCAATGGCAGCATCCTGACCCTTGGGAAGATAGGAAACCGGCATGCTGTGCGGGTGGCGTTCGATAACGGTAAGTCCGGCATTCATGACCGCATTATAAACGGTGGAAGAAACCTGACAGACACCGCCGCCCATTCCGGTGGTATGTACCCCATTCAAATATACGCCGGCAGGTTTATAGCCGTTTGCGCTGGTTCTGGGAAGCATGGTATCGCTGACAGAGACTACCTGGCCGGGCATTATCACCAGATTGTTCAGGCGGGAAGCGGCCACAGCGATATTGTTGCTGCGGTTTGCCCCGCTTGTCTGATAGCTTGTGCTGCAGGTTCCTGCTACCACGAAATCGGAACTGGTGATCACATCACCGGAATCGGAAACCAAAACCAGAAGCTCGGGAGTCAGTGTCAAAGAGATATCCTGACATGTGCCGATAAAAACCAGATTGGAAAGCTGCAGAGAAAGCCAGTCGATAAGAGCGGGAGCTGCTTCATAATGCGTCTGACCTTCCTGGATAATGTAGCTGCCGGCTCCGTTGTCAAAGTAGGGGGCATTGGACTGCATGGTCATCACAGAAAGATCTGCATTGATGGCGGAAAAGAAAGCCGAAAACACGGAAGTATCCAGAAATGTGCAGGCAATTTTTCCATTTGCATTGGTCAGGCGAACCGGAATGTTTTGAAAGGCGTTCATGCCGGTCACCCAGATTTTGTCTTTGTAGGATACAGTAACCTTATGTGTCAGCCATGCAGGATTGATATATCGGGCGTCACCAAATGTGGTATCCACGGAGACTGCCGGTAACGGAGTCGGTTTCCAACTGTCTGTTGCCTGAACCTGAAGGGGCTGCATGCAGATCATCAGCATCAATACAACGGAAAGCAGGATGTTTTTTAAATTTCTCATAAGATAATCCCCCTTTAAAATTTGGGTATATTTTGAGAGAAGCGTTTCTCTCATAAGTCTGTGTCTGTTTGTAGCTATCACAGCTACGCTAACTTTACCACATATATATTCAAAAAGCCAACATAATGTTAGAAATAATGAAAAAACAGGAAAATATGTCATTTCTATGACTTATCTTCCTGCTTTTTTTGCATGAATATTACGACAATTTTGTGGTTTTGTTAAGGTTCTTATGCGCAGTGGAAAGCATCAGCTTAATGCGGTTTAACTGGTTTACTTCGCTGGCACCGGGATCGTAGTCAATGGCGACAATATTGGATTCGGGATAGCGATGACGAAGCTCTTTGATAACGCCTTTACCGACCACATGGTTTGGCAGACAGCCAAAGGGCTGTGTGCAGACAATGTTGGTTGCACCGGAGTGAATCAGCTCCACCATTTCACCGGTCAAAAACCAGCCTTCACCGGTCTGATTGCCGATGGATACAATGGGCTCTGCATAAGCCACAAGATCTTTGATATGAGCAGGCGGATCGAAGTGTTTGCTCTTTTCAAAGGCTTGGCGGGCGGAGGAGCGAACCATTTCAAGGGCCTGGATGCCCAGGTTTGAAATAAATGCGGTCTTTTTGCTCGTGCCAAGCTGATCTGCCTTGTAAATCTGATTGTAGAAGCAGTAAAGCATGAAGTCCACAAGATCCGGAACTACAGCTTCGGCGCCTTCGGATTCCAGCAGGTCCACCAGATGATTGTTTGCAGCAGGTGCAAATTTCACAAGAATTTCACCTACGATGCCTACACGGGGTTTCTTCTCATCCGTGATTTCGATGCGGTCAAAGTCTTCAACAATCTGCCGGCACATTTTCCGGAAGGTGAAGTAATTGGGCAGTTTTTTCGTGGATACAAAGGCCTTGCATTTTTCAGCCCACTTGCGGTGCAGCTCATTGACAGATCCGGGCACTTTTTCATAAGGGCGCATGCGGTATACGCAGCGCATGAAAATATCACCGAAGATTGCGCCGAAAGCGGCACGCACCAGCATGTCGGCAGAGAGCTTAAATCCGGGGTTGCTTTCCAGTCCTGACATATTCAGGGAAATGACCGGAATGTATTCCATGCCGGCCTTTTCCAGCGCACGACGGATGAAACCGATGTAGTTGGTGGCACGGCAGCCGCCGCCGGTCTGGGTCATGATGACTGCGGTCTTATGCAGATCGTATTTGCCGGAAAGCAGTGCGTCCATGATCTGTCCTACCACCAGCAAAGAAGGATAGCAGGCATCATTATTCACATATTTCAGTCCCGTGTCGATCGCCTGACGGTTATCGTTGGGCAGCACTTCAAAGTGATAGCCGCAGGCATTGAAGGCAGGTTCCAGAAGCTCGAAATGAATCGGAGACATCTGAGGACAGAGAATGGTGTAATCTTTACGCATCTCTTCTGTAAACTGCACTTTATGTATGGATGTCGGTACGATGGTGCGCTGCTTTTGCTTTTTTTCTCGAACTCGAATAGCGGAAAGCAGAGAACGGATACGGATTCTGGCAGCGCCCAGATTATTCACCTCATCAATTTTCAAACAGGTATAAATTTTGCCGGAGCCAGAAAGAATATCGTTTACCTGGTCGGTGGTAACGGCATCCAGACCGCAGCCAAAAGAGTTTAACTGAATCAGATCCAGATCCTCTCTGGTGCGGACAAAAGAAGCGGCGGCATAAAGTCTGGAGTGGTACATCCACTGATCGGAAACAATCAGCGGACGATCCGGTTTTCCAAGATGAGAAACGCTGTCTTCTGTCAGAACGGCGATTCCGTAGGAAGTAATAAGCTCCGGAATACCGTGGTTAATTTCCTGATCCACATGGTAGGGGCGGCCGGCTAAAACAATACCGCGCTTATGATTCGTTTCCATCCAGGAAAGGACTTCTTCGCCCTTTTTCTTCATATCATCCCGGGCAGCCTGCATTTCAGCCCAGCCTGCCAGTGCTGCATTTTCAATTTCATTGGCAGGTATTTCACTGAATTCCTTTTTCAGAGCCTGTGTTGCAACTTCTAAAGAGGCAAAGGACATGAAAGGATTGCGGAATACAACTTCGCCCCGTCCGATTTCCTCCATATTATTCTTGATATTTTCGGAATAGGAAGTGACAATGGGACAGTTATAATGATTGTTCGCATCCGGTGTTTCGTTTCTTTCATAAAAGAGGGCAGGATAGAACACAAAATCTACGCCCTGTCTGATCAGCCAGGAAACATGACCATGAGCCAGTTTTGCCGGATAACATTCAGATTCACTGGGGATGGACTCGATGCCCAGCTCGTAAATTTTACGGTTGGAAGCAGGAGAGAGCACCACTTCATAGCCAAGTTCTGTAAAGAACGTAAACCAGAACGGATAGTTTTCGTACATGTTCAGGACTCTGGGAATGCCCACACGGCCCCTGGTCGCTTTATCGGGAGTGAGCGGTTCATAGGAGAAGAGCCGCTTTAATTTGTAGTTGAAAAGGTTGGGAACCTGACTGGGATTTTTGGCTTTGCCAAGTCCTCTTTCACAGCGGTTTCCGGATATGTACTGACGGCCGCCGGAAAAACGGTTGATGGTCAGGCGGCAGCTGTTGGTACAGCCTTTACATTTTGCCATGGAGGTTTCAAATTCCAGCGCATTGATTTTTTCGATGGAAAGCATCGCGGTCTGATAATCCGGCGTATAACGCTCTCTGGCAATCAGTGCGGCGCCGAAAGCACCCATGATACCGGCAATATCGGGACGGATGGCGTTGCAGTTCGCTATTTTTTCGAAACTTCTTAAAACTGCATCGTTATAAAAAGTTCCGCCCTGAACAACAATTTCTTTTCCGAGTTCGGATGCATCAGAAACTTTGATTAACTTAAACAGAGCATTTTTGATAACGGAATAGGAAAGACCGGCGGAAATATCCGCTACGGTGGCGCCTTCCTTCTGGTCCTGCTTTACCTTGGAATTCATGACAACGGTGCAGCGGGTACCCAGATCGATGGGATGTTCGGCAAAAAGAGCAGCCTGCGCAAAGTCCTGTACACTGTAATTTAAGGATTTGGCAAAGGTTTCGATGAAGGAACCGCAGCCGGAGGAGCAGGCTTCATTCAACTGTACGCTGTCAACCGTCTGATTTTTAATTTTGATGCATTTCATATCCTGGCCGCCGATGTCTAAAATGCAGTCCACATTGGGGTTGAAAAATGCAGCGGCATAATAGTGCGCCACCGTTTCCACCTCACCGTCATCCAGAAGAAATGCGGCTTTCATCAAAGCTTCACCGTAGCCGGTGGAACAGGAACGCACAATCCTTGCACTGTCGGGCAGCTTTTTGTAAATATCCTGAATCGCGCTTATGGCGGTTTTTAACGGACTTCCGTTATTGTTGGAGTAAAAAGAATACAAAAGGGAACCGTCTTCTCCAACGAGGGCCACCTTAGTGGTGGTTGAACCGGCATCGATACCAAGATAACAGTTGCCGGAATATTTTTTCAGGGAAGCGGTTCTGACACAATGGCTGTCATGACGCTTCTTAAATTTTTCGTATTCTTTTTCAGAGGAAAAGAGCGGATCCATACGTTCCACTTCAAATTCCATTTTGATGTTGGAGGAAAGCTTTTTCACCATTTCCTTCATGGTATAAGAAACTTCTTCCTTTGCGTTTAGCGCAGATCCGATTGCCGCAAACAGATGAGAATTATCGGTATCGATGATATGTTCCTCATCCAACTTTAAGGTACGGATAAATGCTGTCTTTAACTCGGAGAGAAAGTGCAGCGGACCGCCCAGAAAGGCCACGTGACCGCGGATAGGTTTGCCGCAGGCAAGACCGCTGATGGTCTGGTTGACAACCGCCTGAAAGATGGAAGCAGAAAGGTCTTCCTTGGTCGCACCGTCATTGATCAGGGGCTGAATATCGGATTTTGCAAAAACGCCGCAGCGGGCAGCGATGGTGTATAAAGAATGATAATCTTTGGCATACTCATTTAAACCGGCCGCATCCGTCTGCAGCAGAGATGCCATCTGGTCGATGAAAGAACCGGTGCCGCCGGCACAGATACCGTTCATACGCTGTTCTACATTGCCGTTCTCAAAATAGATGATTTTCGCATCCTCACCGCCAAGCTCAATTGCAACATCGGTTTTGGGCGCAAGTTCCTGCAGGGCGGTGGAAACCGCGATAACTTCCTGCACAAAAGGAACCTTCAGATGATTGGCCAGTGTCAGACCGCCGGAACCGGTGATCATGGGATGCAGGGTGATGTTGCCCAGCTTTTCATATGCATCGGTCAAAAGGCCGGAAAGAGTCTCACGGATATTGGCAAAATGTCTTCTGTAATCGGAAAAGAGAATATCATGAGATTCGTTGATGATCGCAATTTTCACAGTGGTGGAACCGATATCGATTCCAAGCGCATAATTGTGCTCCTGTTTCATAAAGTTCTCCTTTGTTGTTGAAAAATTCAAAATAATCACACTTTCTTATCGTACATAAAAAGGCATATTTACAATTTTAACATTATACGACAGCAAATTTCCACATGCAACGAAAGCACCGCTAAAAAAATGTTAAAAAATTGTAACGGCTCGCTGGTGATGTGTACGGAAGGTGTTTTTACGCCTTCGGCGCATAAAAACAGAGGGATAGCGGCACCAAAACGTGCGGGTAACAAATAAATCTTAAACATAAATAAAATAAAATGGGTCAGCGTTGCCTTTTTTGGGAGTGGATGGTAAAATGAGTTAATTGGCAGCTGAGAGCGTTGAGAAGGCCGCCGTAATAATATTTATTCTGGAAGGAAAGCGATTAGAGATGAATAAACGCAACAATCTGAAATGGAAGCTGCAAAAATATGCGATTCCGAATCTGACGATGTATCTGATTATCTGTTATGCCATCGGATATGTTTTGCAGATCTTTTCTGACACTATTTATTATTATCTTGTTATGGATCCGTTTCTCGTACTGAAAGGGCAGGTCTGGAGGCTGGTGACCTGGATTTTGATCCCGCCGGAGAGTTCCAATATTTTCTTCATGCTGATCATGTCTTATCTGTATTATTCGCTGGGAAATCTGCTGGAGAGAATCTGGGGAACCTGGAAATATAACGTTTATATTTTTTCGGGAATTCTGTTTATGATTCTGGGCGCTTTTGTGCTGTGCGCATACTGTGCAGTCCGCGGCGTACAATACACACAGATTCCGGGATATTATATCGTGGCCAATCAGTCCCTGATCGATTTCGGGCAGTTTTCTACCTATTATATTAACATGGCTATTTTCCTTGCCTGCGCGGCGAGCATACCGGATGTACAGGTGCTTTTGATGTTTGTGTTCCCGATTAAGGTAAAATGGCTGGGAATCGTATATGGCGTAATGCTTTTGCTGGAATGTATACAGGGTGGCTTTTCCACTGTGATTGTAGTGGTGTTCTCGTTGCTGAACTTCCTGATTTTCTTTATTCAGTCCAAGGGAAATATGCATTTGAATTCCGGTCAGGTGAAGATGCGCCGTGACTTTAAGCAGAAGATGCGCAGGGCTGAAAATCAGACCAGAGGTGTAACAAAACACAAGTGCGCGATCTGCGGAAGGACAGAACTGGATGGAGATGATCTGGAATTCCGTTTCTGCTCCAAATGCAACGGAAATTATGAATATTGTCAGTATCATCTGTTTACCCATGAGCATGTAAAATAGGATGATCAGACAGGAATATCCTGAAAAAAGTCTTTTTGGGGAAAGAGGATGAATCGTTTATGAGGGAAGAAATGATATTTGCACAGACGCTGGAGAAGATCTGTGCATTGGCAAAAGAACAGGGCAATGTGGTGAGCGCTGCCCAGGTTCAGGAGGCATTGGAAACTGCCGGCATGCAGCTGGGAGAAGAACAGCTGAATCTTGTTTATGACTACCTGAAAACAAAAAAGATCGGCATCGGCGAACCGGTGGATCCTTTTGATTATCTGTCGGAAGAAGAGGTGGATTATCTGGATTCCTATCTGGAGGAGCTTAAAAATCTGCCCGAAGTGTCAGCAGGCGAAAAGGAAGCAATTACGCTTTCCGCCATGGCCGGCGATCTGAATGCAAAACAGCGCCTGATTGAAATTTTCCTGCCTCAGGTGGTGGAAATCGCAAAGCTGTATGCGGGACAGGGCGCTTATCTGGAGGATCTGATCGGTGAGGGCAACGTGTCGTTGATGATGGCAGTGGAAATGCTGGACTGCGCTGAAAATGCAAAACAGGCAGAAGGAAGCATCGCCAGCATGATTATGGAAGCGATGGAAACTTACATCACGGAAAATGCGGATCAGAAAAAGGCCGGAGATGCCATGGCTGTCAAAGCAAACGATGTGCTTGAAAAGGCGGAGGAAATGGCAAAAGAACTGGGGCGCAAGGTAACGGTGGCAGAGCTTTCAGAAGAAACCGGCATGAGCACGGAGCAGATTCGGGAGGCAGTTCGATATACCGGTGACAATATTGAATATCTGGATACAAAGCAATAAGCTGCTCTTACATACAGAGAAGCTGATTGGGCGGGCGATCGCCCTGGAATGGAGCGTATAATGGCCAGTAATGATTTTAAATATGTGGTTCAGGATTTTAACCGATTTTATATTGGTGCCCGATGGACATACGGGGAAATGATGGTAAATGAATACATGCCTTTTAAATGGAAAGCGATCATCGCACACTATATCATGAAAGCGGTGGATCCCGATACTACCATGGAAAATCATATTTTTTTCCTGACAGAAGAGGATTTTGCCTATCAGACCTACAGAGAGCTGAAAGCGAAGTTTAAAATGAATGTCTGGGTTCCGGCCGATGGGAAGAGGAATAGAACCGGACACTATGAAAGCCGGACCTATAGCATTGAAGAAATTGTAAAAAGCAAAGAGCTGCATGACAGGATGGATACAATTATTGTAGAAGAACTTCAGCTGTCAAAACTTCAGCTGATGTCATTCGCGGTCTAAAAGTGTGCCTGCAGCAAAGAGGGAAAATATGAATACAGAACAGTTAACAGCATATGAAGTGATAACGAAACAGGAGATTGCCGATCTGCGTTCCACAGGTTGGCTGTTACGCCATAAAAAGAGCGGCGCAAGACTTGCGCTTTTGGAAAATGAAGATGAAAATAAAGTGTTTTCCATCGGTTTTCGGACTCCGCCTGCAAACAGCACCGGTGTTGCCCATATTCTGGAACATTCCGTGCTGGAGGGATCCAGGGATTTCCCGGTGAAGGATCCTTTTATCGAACTGGTGAAGGGTTCTTTAAATACTTTTTTGAATGCGATGACCTATCCGGATAAGACGCTTTATCCTGTTGCCAGCTGCAACGACAAGGATTTTGCAAATCTGATGCATGTTTATCTGGATGCGGTATTTTATCCGAATATATATAAAGAACCCCGGATTTTTTATCAGGAGGGATGGCACTATGAATTGCAGAATGAAAGCGACGAACTGACCATAAACGGCGTCGTATATAATGAGATGAAAGGAGCCTTCTCCTCCCCGGACGATGTGCTGGAGCGGGAAATTGTCAATTCCCTGTTTCCGAATACTGCATATGCCAACGAATCCGGCGGGGATCCCGATTTCATTCCGGAACTGACCTATGAGGAATTCCTGGATTTTCACAGAAAATATTATCATCCGTCCAACAGCTATATTTATCTGTATGGCAATATGGATATGGAAGAGCGTTTACAGTGGCTGGATGAAAAGTACCTTTCCAATTTTGAACAGATTGAGGTGGATTCCGAAATCGGCGTACAAAAGGCTTTTGGGGAGCCTGTGGAATGCCGGAAGGAATACGGCATTACTGAAAGCGAACCGTTGAATCAGAATACCTATCTGACCTGTAACATTGTGGCTGGAGATGTGTTGGACAGGGAGCAGTATCTGGCTTTTCAGATTCTGGACTATGCGCTCTGTTCCGCACAGGGAGCGCCTTTAAAACAGGCTCTTCTGGATGCAGGGATCGGACAGGACGTTTACAGTTTTTATGATAATGGTGTTAGACAGCCCTATTTTTCCATCGTGGCCAAAAATGCGGATGAAGCACAGAAGGAAGAATTTCTGAAGATCATCGACAGCACCATGGAGAAACTGTGCAGAGAAGGACTGGATCAAAAGGCGCTGCTGGCCGGCTTGAATTACTATGAATTTAAGTATAGGGAAGCGGATTTTGGCTCCTATCCGGCCGGATTGATGTACGGACTGCAGGTGATGGACAGCTGGCTGTATGACGAAAAAGCACCCTTTATTCATATCGAAGCGGGAGCAACTTATCAGGCGCTGAGAAAGAAGCTTGACAGCGGTTATTTTGAAAAACTGTTAGAAGAAAAGCTGTGGCACAATTCCCATAAGAGCGTGCTGGTTCTGGCTCCGGTCAGAGGTCTGAATGAAGAAAAAGAGGAAGCGCTGGCTGAAAAACTGGCAGAATACAAAGGGTCGTTAAACGCTGAACAGATCAAAGAGATTATGGATCAGACAAAAGCGCTTACCGCATTTGCGGAAGAAGAAGACAGACCGGAGGATCTGGCGAAGATCCCGCTGCTTTCCAGAGAAGACATCCGCAGGGGAATCGAACCGGTGACCATGGAGGAAAGAGCGTTGGACGAAACAACGGTGCTTTACCATGAACTTCCCACCAATGGAATCGGTTATTTCAGACTTCTGTTTGACTGTCGGAAGGTACCGGCGGAGCTGTTCCCTTATCTGGGCGTGTTAAAGACGGTTATGGGACTGGTTGATACCGAAAATTACAGTTATAAGGAGCTGTTTACCGAAACGGATCTTCTGACGGGAGGCATTGTTCCGGTGACAAACATTTACACGGATGCGAGGGATGTTTCGAAGCAGACTCTGACCTTTGAAATCAAGGGAAAAGCCTTCTATGATCATCTGGAAGACGGAATGCGTCTTGCAGGAGAAATGCTGTTAACCTCAAAGTTTTCGGATCTGAAGCGGCTCTTTGAGATACTTTCCGAGCTGAAATCCAGAATGCAGTCTTCCATGATTTCGGCAGGACATACCATCGCCGCAACAAGAGCGCTGTCCTATGGCTCCAAAACGGCAGCGCTGCAGGAAGTGTTAAACGGCATGGACTTTTATCGTCTGGTCGAACAGATTCTCGGAAACTGGGAAGAAGAGAAAAATACGCTGCCTGTTAAGCTGGAAACTTTATCCAAATCAATCTTCAGACCGGAAAATCTGCTTCTGGATTTTGCAGCAGAAAATGAAGCACAGTATCGGGTATTTTTAAATGCAGCGCAGAAGCTGAAAGATGCACTGTTGATCGAATCTGTGAATGGGGAAGCCTTTAAGGTCACGCTCAGGAAAAAGAACGAAGGTTATCTCTCTGCCTCTCAGGTGCAGTATGTATGCCGTGCCGGCAACTTTTTGAAAAACGGACTGAACTATACCGGTGCACTTCGGATTTTAAAAGGAATCATGAACAATGATTATCTCTGGAATAATGTGCGCGTCAAGGGCGGTGCCTATGGCTGTATGTGCAATTTCGGAAAGAGCGGCGACTGTTATTTTGTATCCTACCGGGATCCCAATCTGGCAAAAACCATCGATGTCTTCGAAAAGGCAGCGAATTTTGTGGAGAATTTTACCGGCGATGAAAGAGCCATGACGCAGGCTGTGATCGGAACTATCAGTGAGATGGATGTTCCTATGAACCCGGCGGCAAAGGCGCTTCGTGCACTGGGGATTTATATGACTCATCAGAATCTGGATGAACTGCAAAATGAGCGGAATCAGGTACTGGATGCCACTGCGGAGGATATCAGAGCGCTGGCAGCACATGTGCGCAGCTTTATGGAAGACGAGTTTCTGTGCGTTGTTGGAAATGAAAAGAAAATCAGGGAAGAGAAGGACAAATTCATCACTTTGGAACAGTTATATCTGAACTAACAGATGTTTCAGACTGCCGGTTACCAAATAGCTGGAATCGGCAGCGTTTTGGAGGGGAATTATGAAGAAAAGTTATAGAAAAAATTTTCTTGCATTTGTTCTGAGTGCGATCATGGCAATGCTTGCTTTGTCTGCCGCAGGCTGCGGTTCTTCCGTGACAGCAAGTGATACGGCGGCAGTGGAAATGGCGTCCGGTGCCAGATCTGAAGCGGCAGCCATGGACGGCGGCATTTATGACAGTGTGGCCCAGGTGGCTGTAGAGGAAGAGGCCAAAGAAGAAGGAACGGCAGAAAAAGTGAATGAAAATGCTGCAGCAACACAGCAGCGTAAGCTGATCAAGAATGTGGACATGAGCGTGGAAACGGAAGAGTTTGACAAGCTGATCTCCAACGTGGAAGCGAAGGTGGAGATGCTTTCCGGCTACATTGAGAGCAGCAATATTTATAATGGAAGTTATACTTCCAACTACCGTTCCAGAAGTGCCAGCATTACTGCACGAATACCGTCTGAAATGCTGGATCAGTTCATCACAGATGTGGCAGAGTGGTCCAATGTGACGCGCAAGAATGAGTACGTAGAGGATGTGACTCTTACCTATGTGGATCTGGAAACTCACAAAAAAGCGCTGCAGGCAGAGCAGGAAAGTCTGCTTGCCATGCTCGAAAAGGCAGAAAGTATTGAGGACATCATCACCATCAATGCACAGCTGACGGACGTTCGTTATCAGATCGAAAGTATGGAATCCCAGCTGCGTACATATGATAATAAAATCAATTACAGCACCGTTTATCTGGATGTGCAGGAAATTGAGCAGTATGAGCCCTATGTGGCAAAGAGCACCGGAGAACGGATCAGAGAAGGCTTCATGCGGAATGTGCATAAAGTGACAGACGGTATGAAAGAATTTTTCATTGAGCTGGTCATTGCACTGCCGATTATTCTGGTGGCCTGTGTGATTATAGGAATCGGCATTGCAATTTTGGTGTTCCTTGTGAAAAGGAGCGAAAAACATGCGGCGAAACGGCGGCAGATACGCGCGCAGCAGTATGATGCGCAAAAGGCGGGAAGACAGCAGTCCCCTGCTTTGCGATACAGAACGCCTGAAAATACAGCATACAGTGAGACTTCAGACGCTTCAGAAAACGGAGCGGAAAAAGAAAAAGGAAGCGAGAACAGTTAAGCATGGAAAACAGACAGTATAAGGCCGGTTTTGCTGCGCTGGTAGGCAGACCGAATGTGGGAAAATCCACACTGATGAACCATCTGATCGGGCAGAAAATTGCGATTACCTCAAATAAGCCCCAGACAACCAGGAACAGAATTCAGACAGTTTATACTGGGGATAAGGGACAGATCGTATTTCTCGATACTCCGGGGATTCATAAGGCAAAAAACAAACTGGGCGATTATATGGTAAAGGTGGCGGAAAGCACGTTAAAGGATGTGGATGTGGTTCTGTGGCTGGTGGAACCCACAACTTTTATCGGCGCAGGAGAAAAGCATATTATCGAACAGTTAAAGCGATGCAAACTTCCTGTCATTCTGGTAATCAACAAGATTGACACTGTGAAAAAGCAGGATGTGATGGAAGCGATGGATACCTATCGAAAAGAGATGAACTTTGCAGAAATTGTGCCCGTTTCTGCACTGCGCAGCAACAATACGGATACACTGCTGGACTGCATCTTTAAATACCTGCCTTACGGAGAGCCTTTTTATGATGAGGATACCATCACAGATCAGCCTCAGCGTCAGATCGTTGCGGAAATGATTCGGGAAAAAGCTCTGCGCTGTCTGGAAGAAGAAATTCCGCATGGGGTTGCAGTTGCGATCGAACGGATGAAGTTTAAGGAAACCATTGTGGATATCGATGCAACGATTATCTGCGAGCGGGATTCTCATAAGGGCATCATCATCGGCAAGCAGGGCGCAATGCTGAAAAAAATCGGTTCTCAGGCCCGCAGAGATATCGAAAATATGCTGGAATGTCAGGTCAATTTGCAGCTTTGGGTGAAGGTAAAAAAGGACTGGAGAGACAGTGATTTCCTTCTGAAAAATTTTGGATATCAGCCATCTGATACGGAATAGAGGAATAGAAACAGGCAAAAAAGTCAACCCTAAAAATCAGGAAAAGGATTTGACAGGGAGGCTTATGATGAAGGATATAAACTACTGGAACCAGTTCTGGACCACTGGAAAAATTGAGGATTACTTAAGCTATCGGGCGAAATCAGACATGCAGACATTGGATGTTTCGACGGATAGTGACAAAAGGGACGATGAAAAGGGAAGCGCTGCTGCAAATGGCAACGCTTCCTTTGAAGGTTGGAAGGATGCAGGTTATGCAGGATTGCGTGGAAGTGACAGGGATCGTGCTGAAAGCAGAGCCGATTGGTGAATACGATAAAAGAGTAGTGATCCTGACAAAGGAACGCGGAAAAATAGCGGCCTTTGCAAAGGGGGCGAGGAGGATGAACAGCAAATTCATGGCACCGACGAGCCCCTTTACCTTTGCCACCTTTTGGCTGTATGAAGGAAAAACTTCTTATAATATATGCGAGGTGTCCGCAGTCAATTACTTTGAAGCGCTCAGACAGGATTATGAAGGGGCCTATTACGGCATGTACTTCATGGAGCTGTGCGACTATTGTACCAGAGAAAATAATGATGAAAAAGAAATCTTAAAACTGCTTTATCAGTCGCTTCGGGCACTGACACACAACAGTATATCAAAGAGACTGGTGAAAGCCGTTTTTGAAATAAAAATCGTTGTATTAAACGGAGAATTTCCGGGAATGCCGACAGGAGTATTCGAAGATGCCACCCATTATGCGATGTCTTTTATCGTACAGACCCCTGCGGAAAAGCTGTATACGTTCACTGTCAGGGAATCCGTTTTGCAGGAACTGGAAAAAATAGCCGTAAAGATCAGGAAGGACTGTATGCCCGGCCGATTCAAAACGCTGGAGATTCTGCAAAGTTTATAACTTAAGGTTGAAAAGTGGAGGAAACTCCGCTATAATGTTAAGGCAATACAGTTTACATAGAGGAGAAGAACATGCGGAAGCATTTCATACTTTTGCTGGCGGCGATCAGCATGGTACTGCAGCTTGCAGGATGCGGCAGCGATAATCTTGCCGCAACAGAAACTACAATTGAATTGAAGAAGAACGGCAGCGTGGTGCACACGATAGTGGAAGCTTTTGCAGAAGAGTACTATGACCTGGATGAGCTTAAGTCATCCATAAAGTCAGCCTGTGATGAATACAATGAACTCGCCGGCGACGGGGCGGTGGAACTTGGCAGCACAGAATTACAGGACGGAAAGCTTAAAGTGATCATGAATTACAAGAGCGCTTCAGCCTATGCCGGATTTAACAAACAGGCACTTTTTGCAGGCACGGTGCAGGATGCCTATAATGCGGGCTATGACCTGAATGTGACGTTACTTTGTGCAGATTCGGAAGTTGGTGCTGTAGGGAAAGAAGAACTGCTGGAAATGGGCGATAAGCATATGATCATTGTTCGTGAAGCGGTGGATGTTAAGGCATGGGATAAAGTGCTGTATTATTCTGATGATGTAATTGCAAGAGAGGATGACCGGACTGTCATGGTGACGGACAGTAATTCTCTGACATACATTGTATTTGAATAGGAGTAACGACAGAAGATCATACCGTTACAGATATGGAATTCAGTGCCCGGAAGACGCGTCCGGGATTAAATCAAAGGAGAAAAATATTATGGAAAAATCAATGGAAAAGATTGTTGCACTGGCGAAAGCGAGAGGATTTGTGTATCCCGGATCCGAAATTTACGGCGGACTTGCCAATACATGGGATTACGGCAATCTGGGCGTAGAACTGAAAAATAACGTAAAGCGCGCCTGGTGGCAGAAGTTTGTACAGGAAAATCCCTACAACGTGGGTGTTGACTGCGCAATTTTGATGAACCCTCAGACATGGGTGGCTTCCGGACATCTTGGCGGCTTCTCCGATCCTCTGATGGATTGTAAGGAATGTCATGAGCGTTTCCGCGCTGATAAAATTATTGAAGATTTTGCTGCTGAGAATAATATCGAACTTGGCGGTTCTGTTGATGCATGGAGCCAGGAAAAGATGATGAACTTCATCGAAGAGCATCAGATTCCCTGTCCGACCTGCGGCAAACACAATTTTACTGAAATCAGACAGTTCAACCTGATGTTCAAAACCTTCCAGGGCGTAACGGAAGATGCAAAAAATACCGTATACTTAAGACCTGAAACTGCACAGGGCATTTTCGTAAACTTCAAGAATGTACAGCGTACTTCCCGTAAGAAGATTCCTTTCGGTATCGGTCAGATCGGTAAATCTTTCCGTAACGAAATTACTCCCGGTAACTTCACTTTCCGCACCAGAGAGTTTGAGCAGATGGAGCTGGAATTTTTCTGCGAGCCTGATACAGATCTGGAATGGTTTGCATACTGGAAAGAGTTCTGTATTAACTGGCTGAAGGCTCTGGGCATGAAAGAGGACGAAATGCGTGTCAGAGACCATGAGAAGGAAGAACTTTCTTTCTATTCCAAGGCAACGTCCGATATCGAGTTCTTATTCCCCTTCGGCTGGGGTGAACTTTGGGGAATTGCAGACAGAACAGACTATGACCTGACACAGCATGCAAATGTTTCCGGTCAGGATCTTACCTATTTTGATGACAGCAAGAATGTAAAATATATTCCTTATGTTGTAGAACCTTCTCTGGTTGCTGACCGTGTTGTACTTGCATTCCTCTGCGCAGCTTACGATGAGGAAGAGCTGGAGGGCGGTGATGTGCGTACTGTTCTGCATTTCCATCCTGCACTTGCGCCTGTGAAGATCGGTGTGCTTCCTCTTTCCAAGAAGCTCAACGAAGGGGCTGAGAAGATTTTTGCACAGCTGTCCAAGAAGTACAATTGTGAATTCGATGACAGAGGCAATATCGGTAAGAGATATCGCCGCCAGGATGAAATCGGCACACCTTTCTGCGTAACCTATGACTTTGAATCCGAAAATGATGGCTGTGTAACAGTCCGTTTCCGTGATTCCATGGAGCAGGAGCGTGTGGCAATTGCTGATCTGGATGCATATTTTGCTGATAAGTTCACTTTTTAATGAGTATTGCAGCAGGAACTGAAAGGATGTCCTGAAGTTATGGTGCAGATGGAGGGCAGAATTAGAATTCTGCCCTTTTTTAAGATAAAAGAAGGCTGCCGGGCGGAAAATGCGCACTCAGGCAATATTTTTTGCTGTATGTCTGGCAGGCCGGATAGTAACGGGCTATTTTAACCATACGAAAATAAAGGGGAATGGGCTATGGATGGAAAAACAGCATTTCACGTTTTAGGATTGGAAGTAACAAAGGATGAGAACGCAATTCGGGATGCCTATCGCAAAAAATTGCCGTTGACAAATCCGGAAGATAATCCCGAAGGCTTCAAACAGCTGCGGGAAGCCTATGAAACCGCATTGAAACTGGCAGCTCAGGAAGAAACAACAGAAGAAGAAAAGGACAACACGCCCTCCGGCATCTTTGTGCAGAAGGCGGATGCTTTATACCGTTCCCTGTCGGGCAGACAGGACGAGGCCGCCTGGAAAGAGCTGTTTTCAGATGAGGCTTTTATGGATCTGGAGGAAGAAGAAAACTGTAAAGAGAAGCTGATTGCGTATCTGATGCAGCACTGCTATCTTCCTACACAGATTTGGAATGTAATTGAAAACGCATTACATATCACCTCAGAAAAAGAAAAACTGTACGAAAAATTCCCCAGAGATTTCATTGACTATATGGTCCGTAAAATTACCCGGGGAGAAGATTTTGAGTTTGAACAGCTGCGCGGCAGCGATGATGCAGATCTGGATGGCTGGATTTTCCTCTTTGCAAAGGCCGGCAGAGAAGAAAACGAAAAAAATTATGATGCCATGGAAGTGACGGTTCAGGAGGCGGAAGAAAAGAAAATCACTCACCCCGGGTTGTCACTGATGAAAGCGCGCCTTTGTCTGCATAAGCAGGATACAGAGTCCGGAGATGTCATTGTTGATGCACTTTTGAATGGAGAATTTCAGGACAGTCTTAATGTTCTCTATCAGACTTCCGAATATCTGTGGGAGAGCGGAAGAAAGCAGAGAGCGGCAGAGCTGTACCTGCGCATTCAGAAAGAAAATAAAAAGCATTATATGGCAAACAGGAGACTGGCGGAGTGGTATCTGGAAAAACAGGAATATGAGCGGGCCAAAAAGTGCGTGAATGTGCTTTTGTCCTATCCGCTGGATGATGATGCCAAAAAGCTTGTGGACGATATCAATGACGGTCTGGAGCAGGAGCTGGAAAGAAAAATACGGCAAAACCCGAAGGATCTGAAAGCCCGCATGGATTTGGGATGGTGCTATCTGCAGGATGAAAAGCCTGAGAAAGCGCTGGAACTGATGAAAGATGTAACGCCTGATCCTGAACAGGAAAAGGATTACTGTAACCTGATGGGAAAAGTCAATTATTACGCCAATCAGTATGATAAGGCAAGGCCGCTCCTGGAACGCTGGGCTGTGCTCCTTGCAGAGCAGATGCCTGAAAGCGGGCAGGAAAGAGAGGATGATCATGAAAGACTGGCGACTGCCAATTCCATGCTCTCCCAGATTATTTTAAATGATGCAAAGGCAGCGGAAGGAGAACGCAGAGAACAGCTTTTTGCAAAAGTGATAGAATATCTGGAAAACGCCAAAAAAGCGAAATATAATCCGGGACAGGACTATTCTTTGGCGCTCGCTTTTATGGACTGGGAAAAATATGATGAGTGTATCAGATTATGTGATGCTTTGAGAGAGCAGTATCCTGATTTTACAGGCGCAATTATGCTGCATCAGAAAGCCAGCGCAAAAATTTATGATGCCGGCGGTGTAATCGGCGATTATTTTGCACTGCGCCAGCAGGCTCCCGAATATACCGAGTCATGGGAGCTGGCGGCTGAGGTATATTATCAGCTCAAACGCTGGGAGGATCTGGATAAGCTGTTAAAGGAAGCGGAAGAAAACGGCGTACTTACCTGTCGGCTTAGAAAATATCGTTTTTATCAGATGGTGAATGATGCAGAGAAAAAGAATGCGCTGATGGATGCGTTGGAATACGCCGGAAAGATCATTCAGGACTGCGAAAATGAGGGCTGGAGCGACAGTGAAAAGGCGGAGCTGATTTCCGAACGGGCGAGAAACTACTGGCGTCTGGAGGGATATGAAACTGCTTTGCAGCTCATTGACAAGGCCATGGCTTTAGATGAAAGTAATCTGATGTATCGTTATATCAAGGCCGGTATCCGCAAGGATCAGGAGGAATATGAGGATGCACTTAAGCTGTATATGCAGTGTAAGGAAGATTATGATGAAACCGCTCATTTTTATGCCAATGTGGGAGAATGTCAGTATCAGCTGGGAAGGTATGAAGATGCGCTTCCAAATCTGAAAAAGGCTGTGGAGATGAAGCCGGAAAATCCCGTCTGCTGTTTCTGGATTGTGCGCATTTTAAAAAATCAGATTGACAGAAGCGACAGCCTGGAGAAAATGGATGAGGCTATACACTATGCGGATTTGATGATTGAGCATCGCGGGCGTTCCTTTGATTATATTGAACGCGGTCTTTTATATGTGAAAATGTCGGATTATGAAAGAGCGGCGCAGGATTTTGAAAAAGCGGTTGAAGTTGATGATAAGGATCCTTATGCGCACAGCAATCTGACACGTGTGTACCGTTTGATGAACCGTATGGGTGAAGCGGTAAAGCATGGAAAACTGGCTGTGGAAAATTCCGATCATGATCCTTCCACCTATCACTACAGCATGTTGGGCAACGTTTATCGTCAGCTGCATCGATATGAGGAAGCGCTGCAGGTATATCTGGAATGCTGGAATCGTTTTCCGGATCAGAGAGAGTACTGTATAAACAGCCTTGTTACCATGTATAACAATATGGGAAAATGGCAGGATGCCATAGAGCTTCTGCAGGAGTTTTATCAGGGAAAAGGAAAGGAATTTTCCAAAAAAACCGTAGAGGTTTACAGTTACGCCGAACTTTTTGTGCAGGCTGTAAAATTCATCAAGCATACCTACAGAGCTGAGGGCTTTACTCAGGCGGAAATTGAAAAAGCGCTTGCGGAAATATCCTGGTATGAAGGCAGTTTAAAGAAGGCTGCAGAACATGCGGAAAAGGCGTTGCGGCTGATCGCAAAGGATGACAGAGATTATCCGGAACTGTGCAAACTGGCAGCACGCTGCTATCTGTTTTTACAAAAAGAAAATCAGGCAAGAATCTGGGCGCAGAGAGGGCTTGATTATTATAAAAAATATGTGGGTTTCGACAAATGGTTAAATGCGCTGGATGGCAGACTGAGCAATATGTATGAAATCGGAATTCTGCAGCTTTGTGCCGGAAACTTAAGTGCTGCAGAAAGCATGGTGGCTGAGATGAAAACGCTGCCCCGCTGCCTGCATTGTACCTTCTGCTGCTGTACGGATGCCTTTGAGCTGCAGGCGGACATCCTTGTGGTGCGCAGAGATTATGCAGGTGCCATGAAGATTTACGAAATGGTTGCCAAAGAAAACGGAATCGATCGTGACGTGCGTATGAAAATTGCATTGCTTCGGAAAAGAATGGGTTTATAAGGAGAAATAAAACAGAACATGATAATTGGAATTGATCTTGGCACAACAAACAGCCTGGCTGCATATTATACGGATGATGGGCCGAAAATTATTCCAAACAGGCTTGGACAGCCTTTGACGCCTTCTGTAGTGAGTGTGGACGAAGAGGGAACTGTTTACGTGGGAGAGACTGCAAAGGAGCGAAGAGCTCTCTATCCGGATACCGTCGCAGCCGCTTTTAAGAGAAGCATGGGAAGCGACCGGGAATTTATACTCGGAAAACATAAATTCAGAGCGGAAGAATTGTCTTCCTTTGTGCTTAGGGCCCTGAAAGAGGATGCGGAAAATTTTCTTGGAGAACCGGTGACTGAAGCGGTCATTTCCGTACCTGCCTATTTTGACGATAAAAGAAGAAAAGCAACAAAACGTGCCGGAGAGCTGGCAGGCCTGAAGGTGGAGCGAATCATCAGTGAGCCTACTGCGGCGGCGATCGCTTACGGACTTTATGAAAGAAAGAAAAATACCCGTTTCCTGGTATTTGATTTAGGCGGCGGAACCTTTGATGTTTCGATTCTGGAATTATATGAGAATATTCTGGAAGTTCGTGCCGTTGCGGGCGACAACTATCTGGGCGGTGAAGATTTTACGGATGTACTTCGCAGGCTGTTTTTGAAAAAAACGGGTATTAAGCAGGAAGAATTAAGCCGCAGGGACAGTGTGCGGCTGTACAATGAAGCAGAGCGGGCAAAAAGAAAATTCAACAGTGCTTCCAGCGTAGAGCTTCGCTGCGTATTCGGAAATGATGAAAACCGTGAGGAAAAGAGCGCTGTTATCACTTACAGGGAATTTTCGGAGGGATGCGAGCCCTTGCTGGATAAAATCAAACAGCCGGTGAAGAGAAGTCTTTCCGATGCGAGACTGAAGCTTTCGGATATCGATGTGGTGGTGTTGATCGGCGGCGCAACCAGACTGCAGATTGTGCGAGACTTTTTGATAAAGCTTTTCAGAAAATTTCCGGATACCAATATCAATCCGGATGAGGCTGTAGCGTTGGGTGCTGCTATCCAGGCTGCCATGAAAGAACGACGTGAGAGTGTAAAAGAAGTTATTTTGACGGATGTATGCTCTTTTACGCTGGGAACTGATGTGGTGGTGGATATCGGAAACGGCATTAAGGAACCGGGGCATTTCTGTCCGATCATCGAAAGAAATACCGTGATTCCGGCCAGCAAAACAGAACGCTTCTATACGGCTCATGACAGACAGAATAAGATCTGTATTCGGGTTTTGCAGGGAGAGAGCCGTTTTTCACAGAACAATCTTTATCTGGGAGAACTGGAACTGGAAGTGCCTCAGGGACCGGCAGGCAAAGAAGCGGTGGATGTGACCTATACCTATGACATCAACTCAATTCTGGAGGTTGAGGCTACAGTAATTTCTACCGGAGAGACCAAAAAGGTTATTATTAAGGGTGCAGAGAACCAGATGACGGATGCACAGATTGCTGCCCGTATGGAAGAACTGGCTTATCTGAAGATTCAGCCCCGAGACCGGGAAGAGAACAAGCTGGTGCTTTTGCAGGCGGAGCGAACCTATGAAGAACTGCTTGGAGATGACAGAAGACTTCTGGAGTATCAGATTCAGAAATTTGAAGAAGCTCTAAAGAGCGGTGATCGTGACCGGATTCGTCAGGAACGTGAGGCTTTGCAGGATAAGCTGGACGAAAATTGGTAAAAAAGCAAATGTGGACAGAAAAGATGTTTTTTTCTGTCCATTTTTATTATATAAATTAGCCAAGTAAATTTTTGTAGCATTGTGCAACTGGTTATGCTATAATATTTCCATGAAATACCGCGTCTGCCCGGACGCAAAAAACCATCAAAGTTCAAAGGGGGAACTGACCAATGGCAAAATGGGTATATTTATTTAAGGAAGGCAATGCGGATATGCGCAACCTTCTTGGCGGTAAAGGAGCAAATCTGGCAGAAATGACCAATTTGGGGCTGCCCATTCCGCAGGGCTTTACCGTAACAACGGAGGCTTGTACCGATTATTACAGAAACGGTAGAGCAATCTCCGAAGAAATACAGGCACAGATTTTTGATGCGCTGGCAATTCTGGAGGAACAGCAGGGGAAGAAGTTCGGCGATACCGAAAATCCGTTACTGGTATCTGTAAGAAGCGGTGCGAGAGCTTCCATGCCCGGTATGATGGACACCATCCTGAATCTGGGTCTGACAGATATTTCTGTAGAAGGTTTTGCGAAGAAAACCGGCAATCCCAGATTCGCATACGATTCCTACAGAAGATTTATTCAGATGTTCTCTGACGTAGTAATGGAAGTTCCAAAGTCTCTGTTCGAAAGAGTACTGGATGAAATTAAAGAGAGCAAAGGCGCTCATTTCGATACCGATCTGTCCGCTGATGATCTGAAAGAAGTTATCACAAGATTTAAACAGATTTACAAAGACAAAATGGGAGAAGATTTCCCGCAGGAGCCCCGTGTTCAGCTGATGGAAGCTGTAAAGGCAGTATTCCGTTCCTGGGACAATGAAAGAGCGATTGTTTACAGACGTATGAACGATATCCCCGGCGACTGGGGTCCCGCTGTTAACGTACAGGCAATGGTATTCGGCAACATGGGCAATACTTCCGGTACCGGTGTTGCATTTACCCGTAACCCTTCCACCGGCGCAAAGGGTATTTATGGTGAGTATCTGATCAATGCACAGGGCGAAGACGTTGTTGCAGGTATCCGTACACCTCAGCCCATCACCAGACTGGAAGAAGATCTTCCTGAATGCTACAGACAGTTCATTGAGATCGCAAACAGGCTGGAGCAGCACTACAGAGATATGCAGGATATGGAATTCACCATCGAGGACGGCAAGCTGTTCTTCCTGCAGACCAGAAATGGTAAGAGAACCGCTCCCGCTGCACTTCAGATCGCATGTGATCTGGTGGATGAAGGCATGATCACTCCCGAAGAAGCAGTTCTTCGTATTGAAGCAAAATCTCTGGATCAGCTGCTGCATCCCACATTTGATCCCGATGCGTTAAAGAGAGGCACTGTGATCGGACAGGCTCTGCCCGCATCTCCCGGTGCTGCAGCAGGTAAGGTATATTTCACTGCCGAAGAAGCAAAAGAAGCGCATGAAAAGGGCGAGAGAGTTATTCTTGTTCGTCTGGAGACCTCCCCTGAAGATATCGAAGGTATGCACGCTGCAGAAGGTATCCTGACCGTTCGCGGCGGTATGACCTCTCACGCAGCAGTAGTTGCCCGCGGTATGGGTACCGCATGTATCTCCGGATGCGGTGAAATCATCATTGATGAAGAAGCTAAATTCTTCAAACTCGGCGGCAATACATATCATGAAGGCGATTATATCTCTCTGGATGGTTCTACCGGCAAGATTTATGACGGTGACATTCAGACACAGGAAGCGTCCATCAGCGGCAACTTTGGCCGTATCATGGCATGGGCAGACTCCTTCCGCAAGCTGAAAGTCCGCACCAATGCAGATACTCCCGCAGATGCAGCTAACGCTGTGAAGCTGGGCGCCGAAGGCATCGGACTGTGCCGTACGGAGCATATGTTCTTTGAAGCGGACAGAATCCCCAAGATCCGTAAGATGATCTTAAGTAAGACCGTAGAAGAAAGAGAAAAAGCTCTGGAAGAGCTGATTCCTTTCCAGAAAGGTGACTTCAAAGCTATTTATGAAGTAATGGAAGGCAAGCCGGTTACCATCCGTTTCCTGGATCCTCCGTTACATGAGTTTGTTCCTACAGAGCAGAAGGATATCGAAGACCTGGCTAAAGATATGGGAATCTCCGTTGCAGAAGTAAAGGCTACCTGTGATGAACTGCACGAGTTCAACCCGATGATGGGTCATCGTGGATGCCGTCTGTCCGTAACCTATCCTGAAATCGCCAGAATGCAGACAAGAGCCGTTATGGAAGCTGCAATCGAAGTGAAGGAAGAGAAGGGATTTGATATCGTTCCTGAAATCATGGTTCCTCTTGTAGGCGACAAGAAAGAATTACAGTTCGTGAAGGCTGTTATCGCAGAGACCGCTGAAAAGGTAAAAGCGGAAAAGAATTCCGATATCCAGTACCACATCGGTACCATGATCGAAATTCCCCGTGCGGCTCTTTTGGCGAACGAAATCGCAGAAGATGCGGAGTTCTTCTCCTTTGGTACCAACGACCTGACACAGATGACCTTCGGCTTCTCCCGTGATGACGCAGGCAAGTTCCTGGTTGACTATTACAAGAGCAAAATCTACGAATCTGATCCTTTCGCAAGACTGGACCAGAACGGCGTAGGACAGCTGGTTGAAATGGCAGCTACAAAGGGACGTGCGACAAGACCTGACATCAAGCTGGGCATCTGCGGCGAGCACGGTGGAGATCCTTCTTCCGTAGAATTCTGCCACAGAGTGGGCCTGACCTACGTATCCTGCTCACCTTTCCGTGTGCCGATCGCAAGACTTGCTGCAGCACAGGCTGCATTAAAAGACTGATTTTCATATTGTTTAATATGACGCGCCCTGCCGGATGGCAGGGCGTTTTTTTGTTGATAAAAGTGATCAATTCTTGAATTGATTTCATGAAAATTTTGATATTTTGAAAGCTTTTTAGAGCCAAATTCCTTGAAAATCCAGAAAAATGTTGAAAAAAGCGGGGTCTGAACCATTCAAAAATTGGTTGTTTACACAAAATCAAAAGCATGGTTAAGATGAATTATGCAACGGATGCTGTTCGGTCAGGAATGTGATGTCATGCATCGGGCAAAAGAAAAAGGAAAGGCGGAAAACGCTATGGATATAATCGCAAGGAACAGTCGGGCAGAGCAGTATATCTGCGCAGCGAGAAAAAACTTCATCATGAGAGGCGCTCCGGATTGTTTATCTGAATCAGGTTCCAGAATGCTGATCGGGCATTTTACAGATTTGCATGGAGATGCAGAGAGATTTCAAAATGCCCTGACATTCTTCAGACATTTTCAGCCGGATTTTGCGATTCATACCGGAGACCTGGTGAAATGGAATACGGAGGATGATTCAGATTACTTTTTTGACGGCATAAAGGATTTCCCCATTCCAATTTACAACTGTATTGGGAATCATGATACTTTTTCTGACAGTGGGCAGCATAAGCGAAAATATCTGTATGAAAGGTTTATAAAACCGCTTAAGGGGATACAGGGCAGCAGCGGCAAATGCTATTATTATGTGGATTTTGATGAAAAAAAGGTGAGATTGATCGTCCTGAATGACTACGACAATGAGCAGGATGGCGTGTGTGCGATCCTTCAGGAACAGTGCGACTGGTTGATTGGCGTACTTAAGGAAGCGGCGGAGAAGCAATATGGTGTCATCATAGCAGCGCACGAAAGCCAGGAAGAGGTGGATACGCTGGAAAAACGCGGTAAATTCTGCCAGCGATATAATGTTCATCCCTGGAAAAAGCCTTTGCCGAAACCTCTCGTGATTCCGGATATCGTGGATGCATTCCGCAACGGGAAAACGCTGAAAAAGAGTTATGAATGGTGGTACAGCTGCACAGAACGGATACACATAGACTGCTCTTTTCAGAAAAGAGGAGAGTTTATCTGCTACCTGTGCGGTCACAGACACAGCGATTGGATCGGCTATTTGCAGTCTTATCCAGATCAGCTTTCGATGACAATGACGTGCTCGGGCTGTTTTCCGCCGGAATACCACAATATTGGAGAAGAGGTATCCGATCTTCCGAGAATTCCCGGTACGGTTACGGAGGATGCAGTCAATTTCTATATCATTGACAGAATAAAAAAGACAATCGCTGTTGTGAGAGTTGGAGCCTGTGTCAACGACCTGTTCGAAGAACGGCTATATGAGATTTACAAATATTAAAATGTCGGAGACAAAAGAAATTTTGCCATGGAGTCATGCAAAAGGAAAGGCGGAAAGAACGTGAAAAACAAGAAACAGATTCTGAAATTGATGAAACGAAACTGGCTGTTATATCTTTTTTTACTGCCGGGGCTGGTGTACATCATTATTTTTAACTATGTTCCCATGTACGGTATTCAGATTGCTTTCAGAGACTATCGCTATACGAAGGGAATCTGGGGAAGCGCATGGGTGGGTCTGAAATGGTTTAAAACATTTTTCAACGCGCCGCGTTTCTGGCAGATTTTGAAAAATACATTATCCATCAGCCTGTATTCTCTCATTGTCGGATTTCCGCTGCCGATCATTCTGGCACTGATCCTGAACAATGTAAAGAATTTGAAACTTAAGAAATTCGCCCAGACAATTACATATATGCCGCACTTTATTTCCACGGTTGTGCTTGTGGGAATGATGTCCATATTCTTTTCCCCCAATTCAGGAATTGTAAACAGCCTGCTGTCTTACGTGGGAGGGTCAGGCAATGTATATTTTATGGGAAATGCATCATATTTTCCTCATCTGTATGTCTGGTCAGATGTCTGGCAGGGGATGGGCTGGGGCTCTATCATTTATATGGCGGCGCTGTCCGGCGTGGATCAGGAGCTTCATGAGGCCGCAATGATCGACGGGGCCAACAGGCTGAAAAGAGTATGGTATATTGACCTGCCCGCCATCACCCCCACTATGGTAATTATGCTGATCCTAAGATGCGGCTCTGTCATGAGCGTAGGTTATGAAAAGGTTTATCTGATGCAGAACAGCTTAAATCTGTCAACCTCTGAGGTCATTGCGACTTATACCTATAAGTTGGGGTTAATTCAGCAGGAATTCGGCTATTCCTCAGCCATCGGACTCTTTAATAATGTGATCAATTTTATCATACTGGTGCTGGTGAATAAGCTGGCTGACAGAATCAGCGGATCGAGTCTGTGGTAAAAGGAGGGGAATAAAAATGAGTGAAGTAAAGACTTACAAAATGAAGCAGTCCTGGGATGATATTATTTTTAAAGTCATTTGTGATCTGTTTTTGGTCCTGTTTGTGATTGTAGTGTTTTATCCCCTGTATTTCGTCGTAATCGCGTCCTTTTCTGATCCGGTCTATGTAAACAGCGGATCTCCGCTGTTGTACCCAAAAGGATTAAATTTTAACGGCTATATAGAGGTTTTCCGGGATAAAAGAATTTGGAGCGGCTATGCCAATACGATTTATTATACGGTCTGCGGTACAGTGTTGGGTACCATGATCGTAATTCTGTCAGGCTATGCTCTTTCCCGGAAGGACCTGCCGGGAAGCGGCATCATTATGAAGCTTTATGTATTTACCATGTATTTTGGCGGCGGACTGATCCCTACCTATCTGGTGGTCAGCAAGCTGGGGCTGGTGAACACCCGGGCGGCTGTCATCGTTATGGGCTGTGTGTCCGTCTATAATATGATTGTGGTTCGCTCTTTCATGCTGAGTAATATTCCGGATGAACTATTGGATGCATCTCGAATCGATGGCTGTGGAAACGGCAGATTTTTTACGCAAATCGTGTTGCCGTTGTCCAAGGCTATCATCGCGGTTATGGTATTGTATATAGCAGTTGGCTACTGGAACTCTTACTTCAGCGCAATGATCTATGTGACTGATG
>JAFUMV010000009.1 GCA_017482485.1 Lachnospiraceae bacterium | reverse complement strand
GCATCAGACAGTTTCTTAAACATGTTTTTCCTTTCTCCTTTCTGATTGCTCAGGGGATCATCTGCTTCATAATACAAAAACGTCCCCAAGCACAATGCTTAGGGACGATTAATTACTAACCGCGGTACCACCCTAGTTGCTGCCTCTAACAAGGCGCCTCTCATTAGCGTGTCAGACTCCGGAGTGATATTCGCCTGGGACTTCACCACCGCCCTCTCAGCCCTCAGTCACTCCGCAAAATCCATGGTCCCGGCACTCCCGGTCCCCCCGGCAAAATATTTTGCCCGGTGTTCTGGACACGTCACGCCTTCCGGTGTTTGCGTTTCGTCTGCCCGAGGCGGCTCTCTGTAAGGTTCTTACATCCCGCTACTGGTTCCTTCAACGTCTGGATGTTCAGTTACTGTACGCAAAACGTACTTTATTATTTTACTCCCAGAGTCGTGGAAAGTCAAGCGGTTTCACCTGATTTCATTCATAAAATTCAACCGAAATTCTTTCGAAATTCTTTACGTCGCACTTCACCGTGCTGGCTGAAACTGATTTCATCCAAATCACCGTTTTTTCAGCAAAAAGGTATGTAAAATTCCTCGAAAATACCTGTGAAATGGTCAAAAAACCACATTTTTCACCTCAATTTACATACCTTTTCATGGATTTTTCGGTCAAAAGGATGAAACGTCTCCGTTCTTTATTTGCATCTTAATTCCTTTCAGGAGTGCCGGATAAAAACCAAATTCGTTTTTAAAGGATTTCGTAAAGCCACTGTGTGTCTGCCACCCGAATTGAAGTGCAGCATCGATAATTTTACCGCCATTTAAAATTGCTGCCGATGATTTTATCAGGCGCCTTTTGTTTACATAATCCATTACAGATACTTTCATTTCCTGATGAAAACATCTGGAAAAATGAGATTCAGAATATCCTACCGCACTTGAGATCTCAGAAACCGTGAGGTTTTCTTCAAGATGTTCATCAATGTATTGTAGGCTGTCATAAATCATTTTCTTTGTTTTCATAGCCATTACTCCTGCATCCTTATGATGGATATAGTATAGCACCTGGTTTATTGAAAAGCTTTTCCTGCTCTGCTGTTTTTTAATCACCTTTCACGTATACGATACGCGGTTCCGCGTCCGAATATCAATTCCTGCCTTCCTGGCCTGGCTGCACAGGTCCTTCGTCTTCAGTTTATACTTTTTTCCGTCTTTGATAAAATGGGTGCCCAGCTGACGGAACTCGAAATCAACATTCTTTCTGATGCACTGCTGGCGAATATCCAGTACCCATTCATAGTCAAGGGGCCGCGCACGATAATCGGACTCTCCTCCCACAACCACCAGCTCAATACCGTCCAGGTACTGCTCCATATCAATCCGTTCCAGAAGAGGCTGTGCCGTAATGCATTTATGCTTAATCGGAAGCGTCTGAAATACAGAAAGCTTTTTATCTGCATTTTGCTGGTTCTCGACGGTGCAGCACACAACCACATTGTCATACCCCTCGCCCCAGTCAGCGGGAACGCAATCCATGAACCGCTCAATCCGTTTAGTCAGGAATAAAAAGGTACAGTCCTGCCGCTGGCGGATCATTTCCCAACATTCCCCGCGCCACGGGTCTGCCTCTTCGATGAGGAAATCCGTGGAAAAGCAGGTATAGACCATGCCGGGTTTCATTTTATAGCTGCCGTTTTTCAGCCGTGCTGCCGGCTTCCCAAAATCCGCAGTCTTCACAATCCGGCTGGTATCCACACCGCGTTTGGCATCACCTTTATGAATATAGCAGTGCAGGCAGCCATCGCTGCATTTTCTGCACCCTCTCCATGGATTCCACATTGCCATAGATTAAATACCTCACAATTCTGACATGATCATTTCCAGTACCCTTGCTTCCCGTTCTATCATCAGAGCATACATATCGTCATCGTTCTTTTCACCATGATCTGCGTACCGGTTGGTGCTGATTACATGTTCAGGGAAAACATACTCTAACGTGAAACCTTCCTCAGATTCATAGTCATCCAGGTTCTGGCCCGTGTTTCCATCATGAACTTCGCAGAAATAATAAAAATTGTCCTGAACGAAAACCGTTCCCGCCTTCTTTCCTTTCTGTATGCGGCGGACCATTCCATATTCCCTTATGGTCGAAGAAATTACCGTCAGTCCGGCTTCTTCTTTCACTTCCCGAATCAGGGTAGTAATATGGTCTTCTTCGCCCTCAATTCCGCCGCCGGGGAATTTGTAGTAATCATATTTCAGGCTGTGAATCATGGCGAGCCTGCCATCTTTCTCAATGATTGCCCGAACCGATGGTCTGAAATACTTCTCATCATCTTCACTGTAGTCTTTTTTATCTAATTGCAATAACATTCTCATCTGTCAATTTCTCTCCTTATATAACATCCGAAATCCCAAGCCGTTCCCGCAGAGCTTCCTGCAGTACTGCAGAGAAGTTATATCCCTTCGCAGTAGCTTCGATATTCAGCCATTCCGGAATTGTCAATGTTTTCTTAACTGCTTTGTTCAGATAGAACCTGCGGTAGTCCATTGTATCACACTTGATTAATGTAACAATATCGCCTGGCATCTGAGCTACCTCATGAATGTCAATCGCCGAAGGAACCTGGTGTCCGTGCAGTTCCCGTTCGTAGAGCATCAGGCAAAGCACATCCTCCGCCATTTCAATACATTCAGCCACCGTTTCTCCTTCTGTAAATGCCTCTTCAATATCCGGAAAAGTCACGGTATATCCACCTTCTGACTCCGGATGAAAAACTGCTGGAAATACATATTTCATAACAAATTCCCTCGTATAATATCAAATATCTATAGTAATAACGTATTCTCAACCGGTTTGTTAACGCCCGTGATATAATTGACTTAAGGTCAATCAGGTAATAGTTCTTTTTCCCCCTGTTGAACCTTAATGGTTACTTCAAAAAAAGTCTGTTCCCCTGAGCCGGAAGTTAACTTCAAACCAGCTGGCTGTTTGCCTGAGTTCATGGTCTGCCTTTCGGCAGTGAGGCTCGCATCAGATCATCTCAGGCTGAATTCTTATATGCGAGGGTGTCGATGCTCCGTGTTTCATGGGTGTTACCAAGCCGGTTGACCAGTAAAATCCAAAAAGAAAGAAGGTGATTTCATGAACCCACTTTACGTCGGTATTGATGTCAGCAGCAAATCTAATGTCGCTTATCTGATGAAACCCAATGGGGACAAGCTTTCTGTTTTCCCCATCAGCAACAGCCTTCATGGCTCGCAGCAACTGGTGAAACGGATTGTCTCTGCAATGGACATGCTTCAGCTTGATGACCTTCATATTGGCCTGGAAGCAACTTCTGTTTACGGCGATAACCTGGTCTATTTTCTCAGAGAAGATGGTAATCTCGCCAAATTCAACAAGAAGATTTTCGTCCTCAACCCCAAGCAGGTTTCTAAGTTTAAAGAAGCTTACTCCGACCTGCCTAAGGATGATTATACGGACGCATTCGTCATTGCAGACTGTCTGCGCTTTGGAAGAATCAACAAAGAAGTGTATATGGGCGACTACCGTTATGACGCCCTCAGAAAGCTCACAAGAGCTCGCTTCTACGCTGTCCAAAATCTTACCAAAGAGAAGCAACGTTTCCTCAACCTCTTATTCACGAAGTATTCTTCGTTCACGCAGACGAAGGTATTTTCTGATACCTTCAGTGCCACCGCTCTGGCGGTTTACGAGGAATTCGAATCCGCAGATCAGCTGGCATATATGGACTTACAGGAACTGACCGAGTTTATCAGGGAGAAAGGAAAAAACAGATTTCCTGACCCAGATGCGGTGGCCCATGCCATTCAGAAAGCAGCCCGCAGTTCCTACCGCCTACCAAAGACAGTAAATGATTCTGTCAATCAGGTGCTTTCCATATCCATAAGCTCCATGAAAGCTTTGGAAACACAGATTAAAGCATTCGATAAGGCCATTGCCGAACAGATGGAATTGATTCCAAATACTCTGACCTCCATCAAGGGCATCGGTGCGGTCTACTCTGCCGGTATTATCGCCGAAATCGGTGATATCAACCGTTTTCCTAATCAGGCATCCTTGGCTAAATACGCAGGTCTTACCTGGAAGAGGCGACAGTCCGGAGATTTTGAAGCCCAGAACAGGCATCTGACTAAGTCAGGTAACCGATACTTAAAATATTACTTGTGTGAAGCAGCATTTTCTCTTGTGAGATGCGATGCAGAGTACAGCCGCTTCTACCACCTCAAGTACAAAGAGGTGAACAAGTTTCAACACAAACGTGCACTCGCATTAACTGCCCGTAAATTTGTGCGGTTAGTCTTCAGACTGCTGAAAGACAACCAACTTTACATACCGCCAGAAGCCAAATAGCCGCTGGCAGCCAGCCGCCCTGTTTTTTGTGATTATCAGGCAGGGCTTGGGTGAGTGTTTTTGTCTAAATCCAAAAGCAT
>JAFUMV010000115.1 GCA_017482485.1 Lachnospiraceae bacterium | reverse complement strand
ACAGGATTTAAAATAACTCCAGTTTGCGTTTCATGGATTCCTGATGAAATGCGTAGCTGTAAGCGGTGTCTTTGGTTATACGGCCCGCCCGGTACAAATCGATAAGACTCTGATCCATGGAGAGCATGTCTGCGGTGGAAGCTCCCGATAAGAGGCCCTCAATCTGGGGGATTTTGCCGTCACGGATCATATTGCGGATGGCGGGCGTGAGCATCATAATTTCAAAAGCGGGAATCCGGTTGCCGTTCACATCGGGAACCAGCTGCTGAGAAACCACTGCCTGCAGCGTCATGGACAGCCGCAGCGCGATCTGATGCTGCTGATTGGCGGGAAATACATCAATGATGCGGTCGATTGTTTTGGCAGCACCCAGGGTGTGGAGCGTGGAAAAAATCAGGTGTCCCGTTTCGGCGGCAGTCATTGCCACATCGATGGTTTCGTAATCCCGCATTTCGCCCAGCAGAATGACATCCGGGCTCTGACGCAGGGAAGCGCGCAGGGCAGTGATATAGCTGTCTGTATCGGCAGAAATTTCCCGCTGACTGACAATGCTGTTTTTATGGGAATGGAGAAATTCCAGCGGATCTTCCAGCGTGATGATATGGTAGTCCTTGTGACAGTTAATATAGTCGATAATACAGGCAAGGGTTGTGGATTTTCCGCTTCCGGCAGGGCCTGTGACAAGAACCATTCCTTTTTGCAGTTCACCCAGAGACAGAATGCGTTCCGGAATTTCCAGGACGGCCGGGTCGGGCAGTGTGAAATTGATAACCCTGATGACAGCAGCACATGAGCCGCGCTGTTTATAGGTGCTGACACGAAATCTGGCAAGGCCCGGCAGCGCAAAGGAAAAGTCATCATCGCCATGCTGGAGAAAATACTGCATTTCCCTGTTGGAAGCCAGCCTGTAGATTTCCTGTATAAGCCGGTTGGTGTCATCGGGCATGAGCCGATCTGAATATTTTACAATTTCTCCGTTTTTTTTGTAGGAATAGGGACGGCCGGCAACGATGAAAATATCTGAAGCATGATCGTTTACCGCATCGGTGAGAAGATTGATCAGTTCCATGGTGGATTCCTCCGTTTATGGTTGCGTGTTATTTTGTGGCAGGGCTTTTTTTCTGGTGCGTCAGTCTTCAGATGAAAAGACCGGAAGAGAATCGTCTGCATTCCAGTGCTCGGCAGTCACAATCTGCCATTTTTCAATCCGATAGAAAGAACCCGATGCATCTTTGGGCATCTGAATGGTAAGAACTGCCTGCAGAATTTGGGCGTCTCCCATTTTTTCAATGAAGGTTAAATGGTTGTCCTGCATCTGAGGGAAGGCATTCCGGCATTCGGAAAGGAATGCTGCCTCCGCTTTTTGAGGAAGCCCATCATATATTTGGCTCAGTGTTTGGTCTATTTTACTGAGCGTTATTCTGGCGGACAGATCGGCTTCATAATACAGGCTTGTGCGGTCGGCGGTCTGCTGCGCATCGGAAAGATCTCTCCGTGCGCTCACATAGGAGAGAACCGCAAAGGTGACAAGACTGAGGATGATAAAAACCACCAGTAATAAAGAAAGTCCGGTCTGTAATGGAAGCGTTGATTTCTTTTTCATGAAAATATCCTCTATCTTTAATAACCGGCGTCAAGCGCATATAAAATGTCAGTGCCGTTTTGATCGACAGAGTCGATGGGGGTGACTGTTAGTTTGACCTGACGAACGGTTTTGCCGGGAATATCCTGAATTTTCAGCATCCAGACGGCATCGGGCCTGTCGCAGGGAATAAAATTGCTGTCATAGAACTTTACGGTTTCGGCGGGAAGACAGCGTTCCTGCTGAATGGAAGCGGCAATGCTGTCTGTAATAAGAGCCGCTTTCGTGAGAGCCTGGGCCTTTTTTTCGGTCTGCCAGGCGCCCACAAAAAGTTTGACGCAGACGGCGCTGCAAAGGGAAAACAGGAGTATGGACAGCATGAGTTCCATCAAAAATAGGCTGGTTCGGGAGCGGGTTTTCATGAGTCCTCCTGTTTAGTCGGCTGCAGTGTGAAGGGTTACGGTGAGCTCCTGAAATGAGCCGTCCTTTGCGGTGGCGCAGAATAAAAAACTCGAGTCCGACAGCTGCGCCATGGAAAAATCCGAAAGCGTAAGAAGCGCTTGCCCTGCGGAGAGAGAAATCGGGTTGTCCTTTTTGCAAAAGAGCTCTTTTAAAGCGCCATCCTGAAAATAGATCCATGTCACAAAGCTGTTGTCCGGAAAATCGGCTTCTATGGACAGCACATCGGTTCCGTCCACTTCAATCAGACTGATCGCACCGGCACGGTCATTCTGGCGGAGTTTTTCGCGCATATAGGAAAGAGAAGCGCTCTTTTCATAACCGGTCTGCGATTCGCTTACAATGTGACGATAGATATTGGCACCAAATAGGGTCACGAGCAGAGCTGATATGGTAAAAACACCCAGCAGCGTCAAGATAAACGGAAAGTCCGCTGAATGCTTTTTTTCACTATGTAATCTGTACATGGTCATCATTTCCTTTCCAAAACTGTGACATCGGGCATCAGGTTGGAGGCCACGGGCTGATAATGGATGATGTAGCGGGAGTCATCATAGAGAATGGGGTAGTGGGACAGCAGATACTCCAGACTCTCAGGATAAAATCCGTTTTGGGCATAGCAGGTGATAATGCTGCGCCGAAGCGCTTCTTCCAGACTTTGCTTTTGTCTGGCGGCGCTTTGGGCAGAGAGGTCTGAAGTGCCGCATACAAATGCAGAAAGAAGTAGGAAAACTGCAAACACCAGTACAATATTTTTAGGAGAAAAAAGTTTCATTTCAAATTCCTTCCATTCACAGGCCAATGCCCGACATGATGCCTAAAAGAGGCAGCATGACGGATAATAAAATCAGTCCGACAATACAGGAAAGCAGTGCCACAAGCGCCGGTTCCAGAATACCCAGAAGGCGGGAAATCTGTTCATTGCTCTGACGTGTATTCTGTTCGGAAATCCGGCGCAGAACGGTTTCGACAGCGCCTGCCTGGCATCCTACGGCAAGCATTCTGGTCTGCAGTGCCGGGAAAATTTCCGAGCCGGCAATTGCATCCGAAAAAGAAGCGCCTTCCCGATAAGACTTCAGGCATGAATTCGCTTTTTGAGAGAGTTCAGAATCCGTGATGAGCCGGGCGGAAAGCTGAAGCCCCTCTTCCACAGAAAGACCGCTGGAAAGGGCAATGCAAAGACCGTCTGCGAAACGTCCGACTTCGATCTGCTGCTTCAGACGGCGGACGGGCGGAAAAGCATATAAAAGCTTTTGAAGAGATTGCCTTCCCTTTTTGGTTTTCCCCATCAGATATATGCCGATGACTGTGAGAAAAAGAAGCGTCACAAAAAATACCGCATATCGTTCCAGCCAGGTACCCAGCCGCAAAAGCCCTCTGGAAAAGCCCAAAAGACCGCTGCCCAGCTGCGAAAAGACCTGATCGAAAACGGGGAGGACTTTGGTGATGAGCACAATTATCACAGCCGCCATCATACAGATCATGACACCGGGATAAGTGACCGCGCTCTTAAGGGCAGAAGCGATTTCTTCCTCTCTTTCATAATGATCGGAAAGGGAAGAAAGGACTGCATCTGTGTTTCCGGAAAAGCTGCCAAGTTCCACCATATCACAGGCATAATCGGGAAAACTGCCCTGACTGCGCATGGCAGTTCCAAGAGAGTCGCCGTTTTCCAGTGACTTCAAAAGCTTAGTATACAGCGCCTGGTCTTCTTTGGGGGCATCGGCACCGAGAACGGCAGCCCCTTCGGCAGCAGACAGACCGGAACGCAAAATCATGGACATCTGACTGCAGAAGGCAGCAATTTGAAGATTTGTAAGGGTGTTTTGGCTGTGGAGCATAGGAAATCCTTTCAATAGGAGTACTTGATGAAATAGCTGTCATCATTTTTGATGTAATTGGACAGATCCTTCCCCTGACTTTCGGTGGAAGCAAAGGTGGGATCCATCATATTCCAGGAGGTGCCGTCGAATTCGATGAGGTTATAAATCCAGCCCTTATCCTTCACCCAGGCTGAGATCCAGGCATGATAGACGTCACCGGTGTAACCGACCTCCAGTTTGGCCGGAATCTGCTGGGAACGCAGCATACAGGTCATTAAAGCGGCGTAATCCATACAGATGCCGCTTTGGGACTCAAGTGTTTCATCAATGACAGGAGTATAACCGCTTTTTACAGATGCCGCTTTCTCATAATCATAGGAAATGTTGGTTACGATGTAATAAAAAACAGAAGAAATCACGTCCAGATCGTCATCGGAGTCGGCAGCCAGCTCTTCAGCGAGCGTGACAGCCTGCGTCTGCTCATTAAAATTCACATATTCATTCGGGTACAGAAAAGGAGTCAGCTCGTCTGTAAGCACCGCCGAAAGCTTCTGTGAAAAATTCAGATAATATTGATTATCATGCAGATTTTCGTAAATATTGATGGTATAGGAGCCGCTTCCCTGGGTGAAAGGATAAACATGCCAATTGTTGTCCGCAGGGAGATTGTAGGTATATGTAATATTGGAGGGACCGCTCATCTGAAGCTTGATTTTGCTTTCTTCCTTCAGCCATTTCACCATCAGGTAGCCCTGATCGGTATTGGAGGCATCCAACAAAAGATCCTCAGATTCATAAATGACTGTTCCGGGGGCGCTGGGGGTGAGAACCTGTCGGGTACTTCGGCGTGCGCCGCCGCCCGGTTTTGGGGCCTGCAGGGAGGTTTCCTTACTGCAGCCGCAAAAAAAGACAAAAAACAGCAGTGACAAAAGAGCGAAAAATTTTATCCTGCGCATGGATGTCCTTTCGTGAAAACTGCGCCGCTCTTTTGAAATCCTGCTGTATGGCCAAACGGCGCTGATGTCGGTTTCTTTTCCTATTCTAGCACATAATGTCATAAAAGGGAAAAGTTTATTTTTCACTTTCCGTACGGCCAAATCTATGCTATACTGTCGCTAGAAGGCCGCAAAACGGCCGAATTTTTGTGACAGAGGTGGCGGTATGCAGAGAATACTTTTAAAATTGAGCGGTGAAGCTCTGGCCGGAGATAAGAAGCAGGGATTTGATGAACCCACTGTCCGGGCGGTGGCCATGCAGGTGAAGCAGCTGGTGGATAACGGTACACAGGTCGGTATCGTCATCGGCGGCGGCAACTTCTGGAGAGGACGCACCAGTGAGAACATTGACAGAACCAAGGCGGACCAGATCGGCATGCTGGCAACGGTGATGAACTGTATTTATGTATCTGAGATTTTCCGCTCGGTGGGCATGATGACCAACATTCTGACCCCCTTTGAGTGCGGCTCTTTTACAAAGCTGTTCTCCAAGGATCGTGCCAACAAATATTTTGAAAAGGGAATGGTTGTATTTTTCGCAGGCGGAACAGGACATCCTTATTTTTCAACGGATACGGGCGTTGTGCTGCGTGCAATTGAAGTGGAGGCGGATGTGATTCTGCTGGCGAAGGCAATTGACGGCGTGTATGACGACGATCCGAAGAAGAATCCTTTGGCGAAGAAGTATGACGAGGTGACAATTGACGAAGTTATCGAGAAGAATCTGCAGGTGGTGGATATGACAGCATCCATTCTGGCCAGAGACAACAGAATGCCCATGTGGGTGTTCAGTCTCAATGAAGAGAACAGCATTGTCAACACCTTATATGGAACATTCAACGGCACCAAGGTGACCGTATAAGAACAATCAGGGAGGTTAATCATGGACGAGAGATTACAGCAGTTTGACACTAAAATGGAGAAGGCGTGTGCATATCTGGAATCGGATTATCAGGGAATCCGCGCAGGCCGCGCAAACCCTCATGTTCTGGATAAGATCAGAGTAGATTATTACGGAACTCCCACACCTTTACAGCAGGTGGGCAATATCACGGTTCCCGAAGCGAGAATGATTCAGATCGCCCCCTGGGAGAAGAAGATGATCAAAGAGATCGAGAAGGCGATCATGGCATCCGATGTTGGAATTACACCTTCCAACGATGGCAGCGTGATTCGTCTGGTATTCCCCGAAGTCACTGAGGAACGCCGTAAAGCGCTGGTGAAGGATGTGAAGAAGAAGGGCGAAGATGCTAAGGTTGCAATCCGCAATATCCGCCGTGACGGCAATGATTTCTTAAAGAAGCTCGGAAAGACGGAAGTCTCCGAAGACGAAATCAAAGAGCTGGAAGATAAGCTGCAGAAGCTGACAGACAAGTATATCAAGGATGTGGACAAGCTGATTGAGTCCAAATCCAAAGAAATCATGACTGTATAAAAAGTTGAGGTGAAGGGGGCAGGCACAGCTTGTCCCCTTTTGTGGCGAAACGTCACAAAAATGCTTTGATCGTGATGCCGAATCGAAAATCCGGTGTGCGTTTCAGAGAGAATCGTTTTGGAATGGAGGAAATTATGAATATACCCAATCATGTGGCCATCATTTTGGATGGAAACGGTCGATGGGCGAAGGCGAAAGGCATGCCGCGCAACTACGGGCATATGCAGGGAGCAAAGACCGTGGAGAAGATTTGCGAAGCGGCCTGGAATATGGGAATTCACTATCTGACTGTTTATGCTTTTTCCACAGAAAACTGGAATCGCCCTCAGGATGAGGTGAATGCGCTGATGAAGCTTCTGCGTAATTATATGACATCCAGTTTGAAAACTGCTGCAAAAAACAATATGTGTGTCCGGGTGATCGGAGATAAGACCGGACTGGCTGAGGACATCCGGGAGGATATCGACAGGCTGGAGAAAGCAACCGCCGATAACACCGGGCTGCATTTCCAGATTGCCATCAATTACGGGGGCAGGGATGAGCTGCGCCGCGCCATGTGTAAAATGGCAGCAGATCTGAAAAACGGAACGCTGAAGGAAGAGCAGATTACGGAAGATACAATCAGCTCTTATCTGGATACCGCAGGGCTTCCGGAACCTGATCTGCTGATTCGTACCTGCAATGAACAGAGAATTTCAAACTTCCTTTTGTGGCAGCTTGCCTACACGGAGTTTTATTTTACTCCGGTGGCCTGGCCTGATTTTTCAAAGGAGGAATTGGAAAAAGCCGTGGAGGCATATAATCATAGAGACAGACGATACGGCCTGATAAAGGAGGAGTGAGCATGCTGGTCAGAGTGTTGAGCGGTGCTGTTTTGGTGGTGCTGGCTCTTGTTTTTCTGTTGCTGGGAGGTTTCTGGCTTGGCGGTGCCGTGCTGGCACTTTCGCTGGTGGCATTTCGGGAACTGATGCATGCCTGTAAGGTGGAAAAGGACAATAAAGGCGGTCTTCTGGAATATGCCGGATATGCAGGAATTGTTCTGTATGAGATTGTGCTTTTTACAACGAAGGATTTTTCTCTGGGACTGGGATGCCTTGTCCTTTTGTTTTTGATGGAAATGTTTATTTATGTATTTACATTTCCGCGTTACCATGCGCTGCAGGTTATGCCGGCATTTTTCTGTGCTTTTTATGCATGTGTGCCGCTTTCCTTTGTGTGGATGACAAGAGATCTCACCTTTGGCGTTTATCTGGTGTGGATGATCTTCATCAGCTCCTGGGTATGTGATACCTGTGCCTATTTTTCGGGAATGGCGCTGGGAAAACATAAGCTTGCTCCCATTTTAAGCCCCAAGAAATCTGTGGAAGGTGCAATTGGCGGTGTGATCGGGTCTGCGCTGGTAGGAGGTCTTTTTGCCTGGATTTTTCTGTATCCGGAAAGCCAAAATCCGAATGCGATCTGGCTGGTGGCATTGATCGGCGGTGCAGGTGCCATAATTTCTCAGGTAGGAGATCTGAGCGCCTCTGCAATCAAGAGAAATCATGAAATCAAGGACTATGGGAAGCTGATTCCCGGACATGGCGGTGTGATGGATCGTTTCGACAGCGTTTTATTCACTGCGCCTGTGATCTATTTTCTTTCCGTGCTGCTGCTTCAGGTAAGCCACGGATGACAAGGAGATTTTATATGAAAAAAATTGCGATTCTGGGCTCCACCGGTTCCATCGGGACTCAGACTCTGGAAATTATAAGGGACAACGAAGACCTTCAGGCTGTGGCGCTGGCCGCAGGACAGAACGTGGATCTGATGGAAAAGCAGATTCGGGAATTTAAGCCTTTGATTGCAGGAATGTGGAGTGAAAAGGCGGCAGAAGATTTAAGGCAGAGAGTGGCCGATCTGCCGGTGAAGGTGGTCAGCGGCATGGACGGACTGCTGGAAATTTCCTCCATGAAAGAAAGCGATATTGTAGTCACGGCCGTGGTGGGCATGATCGGCATTCGTCCTACAATTGCCGCCATCGAAAGCGGCAAGACCATAGCACTGGCCAATAAGGAGACTCTGGTGACTGCCGGGCACATTATTATGCCGCTGGCAGAGAAGATGGGAGTGCCGATTTTGCCGGTTGACAGTGAACATTCTGCAATTTTCCAGTCTCTGCAGGGCAGAGCGGATAATGAGATTCACAAAATTCTGCTGACCGCTTCCGGCGGACCGTTCCGGGGAAAAACGAAAGCGGAACTGGAAAATATGACGCTTGAGGATGCGCTTAAGCACCCTAACTGGTCCATGGGAAAAAAGGTAACAATTGATTCCGCCTCTCTGGTGAATAAGGGACTGGAAGTGATGGAGGCAAAATGGCTTTTTGGAGTGGATCTGGACCGGATTCAGGTGGTGGTACATCCCCAGAGCATTGTGCATTCTGCGGTGGAATATGAGGATGGTGCTGTGATCGCACAGCTTGGTCTGCCTGACATGAAGCTTCCGATTCAGTATGCAATTCTTTATCCCGAAAGGCGGCCAATGAAGGCGCCCAGAATGGATTTGTTTGCGATAAAAAATCTGACCTTTGAAGCGCCGGATACGCAGACCTTCCCGGGACTTGCGCTGGCTTATGAGGCGGCACGGTGCGGCGGCAGCATGCCCACCGTATTCAATGCGGCAAATGAAATGGCTGTCAGGCTTTTGCTGGAGCGTAAAATCCGTTTTGTACAGATTCCTCAGATCATTGAAGCGGCAATGCATAACCATCATGTGATCGGGAATCCTGATGTGAGTAAGATCCTGCAGACAGAAGCAGAGACCTATGAATTTATTGAGCAGGAGATGAAATTTTGATCGGAACAATCGTTATTTTTTTACTGATATTTTTTGTCATTGTGATGGGGCATGAACTGGGACACTTTTTGCTGGCAAAGGCCAACGGCATTCGCGTCAATGAGTTTGCTGTCGGTATGGGACCGAAGGTGGCCGGATTCAAAAAAGGAGAGACGGAGTATGTTTTAAGGCTTTTGCCTTTGGGCGGAGCCTGTATGTTTGAAGGAGAAGATGGTCTGCAGAGCGCAGACGGAAAGGCGCAGGAAGGTAATTTTCAGAACGCCTCCGTCTGGGCGAGAATCTCTACCGTGGCAGCAGGACCTATTTTTAACTTTATTCTGGCCTTTTTATTTGCCATTGCCATCGCAGGCTATGCCGGAGCGGATCTGCCGGTTCTGGGGGATGTGATTGAAGGTTCTGCGGCAGAGGCTGCAGGAATGCAGGCCGGAGACAGAATTTTGAAGTTTAACAGCAAAATTCGTCTGGCCCGGGAAATACAGCTGGAAATGGCGTTAAACCGCGACGGTTCCCCCGTAGAAGTGGAATACGAACGTGACGGTCAAAAATATCAGACAACGCTGACGCCGATTTATGATGAGGAAGAAGGCCGCTATCTGGTGGGCTTTATGAATTATGCCTATTATGTGGAAGCCAAAGGCTTTGACCTGCTTAAATACGGTTGGTATCAGCTGCGCTTTTGCGTGAAGAATTCGCTGATGAGTGTGGGCTCTTTAGTACAGGGAAATCTGACCCGAGATGATGTGGCAGGACCTGTGGGCATGGCTCAGATTGTAAACGAAGTAAAAGAGCAGGCGGCGCCCGGCGGACCGCTTCTGGTATTTATGAATATGGTCAACATTGCGATGCTTTTGTCAGTCAGCCTTGGGGTGATGAATCTGCTTCCGCTGCCTGCGCTGGACGGCGGCAGGCTGTTGTTTATGCTGGTGGAGGTGGTTCGCGGAAAGCCGATTCCGCCGGAAAAGGAAGGCATCATTCATTTTGCGGGATTTGTGGTGCTGATGATCTTCATGGTGTTTGTTATGTTTAATGATATCCAGAGGATTTTGGGGTAATATGTATTTTGCACAAAATCAGGGGATTTTCGAGCGTATGTATCCTGGTAGCGTTAAAACAGATGACCTGTTATAAAAAATGTCCGGTTTTCCGGACATTTTTTGTGTTAAGATCTTGCTAAATAAAAGGCAAAGTGGTATGATTCAAATGTTTTGTTTAGATACATAATAGGAGAGAGTTATCATGGAAACATTATTTATCAGCTTAGCAATTGCTATGATCGGCGGCCTGTTGATGTCGCGTGTAGCAAAAAAGGTGCATCTGCCCGCTGTTACGGCGTATCTTGTGGCAGGTCTGTTATTGGGGCCTTACTGTATCGGTGCCCTTCAGATTCCGGGACTTGGTTTCAACACCCTGGAAGAGGTGGAAGCACTGAGCATCATTTCCAAGGCGGCCCTGGGATTTATCGCATTTACTATCGGTAATGAATTTCGGATTTCCCAGTTAAAGAGCATGGGAAAACAGGCCATCATCATCGGCATTATGGAAGGTGTTGTAACCTGTATCGTGGTGGATATCGTGCTGATCGCACTGCATCTGGCATTCCCGCATATCATTTCCCTTTCTTCTGCCATCACCCTGGGTGCGATCGCTTCCGCCACAGCGCCTGCGGCAACTTTGATGGTCATTAAGCAGTATAAAGCGGATGGTCCGCTGACCAAACTGCTGATGCTGGTGGTTGCACTGGATGATGCGGTGGCATTGATTTTATTTGCGGTATCCTATGGTGTTGCAAATGCCATTGAAGCGGGCAGTATCAGCATTACCGGCATGGTTGTGGAACCGATTGTGGAAATTATTCTTTCACTTGTGCTCGGTGCCGTAACCGGATTTTTGTTAAACTTTATGGAACAGTTCTTCCATTCCAGAAGTAAACGTATGGCGATTTCGGTAGCATTCGTGCTTTTGACCGTTGGAATCTCCATGCTGGAGTTTAACATCGGCGGTGTGAATTTCGGATTTTCTCTGCTGCTGGTATGTATGATGACCGGCACTGTTTTCTGTAACGTCTGCGAAACTTCCGAAGAGCTGATGGGCCGTGTGGAAGGCTGGACTGTTCCTCTGAATATTCTGTTCTTTGTCCTGGCCGGTGCAGAACTGGATCTGCAGATTTTAAGTGATCCGATGGTATTGCTGATCGGACTTATCTATATCGTCTGCAGATGTCTGGGAAAATATCTGGGCGCGTCCAGCGGCTGCAAAATGATGAAATGCGATTCTCAGATTACGAAGTATCTGGGGATTACGCTGTTTCCCCAGGCCGGTGTTGCTTTGGGAATGTCTCTGACAGCAGCAAATCTGTCGGATGGTGCAATTGTAAGAAATGTTGTACTGTTCGGTGTACTGATTTATGAGCTTGTGGGACCTGCGCTGACCAAGCGTTCTCTGACTGCTGCGGGCGAAATCAGACCTGAGGGCAAGACGAGCGCAAGAAGCATGAACCAGCCCAAACCGCCTGTCAGTCTGGGACAGAAATAAAGGATTCGAAGTTCGTTCGGAAAAAGGCTGGAAATAATTTTATGGAAAATGGAACGGTAAAAAAGCGTTATGCAGTTCTGGATCTGCTGCGGGGACTGACATTAGTCAGCATGATTTTCTATCATGGGATGTGGGATCTGGTGTACATGGCAGGTGTTTCTGCACCCTGGTATCAGACCGGGGCAGGCTATATATGGCAGCAGAGCATCTGTTGGACTTTTATTTTGTTATCCGGTTTTTGTCAGCCTTTTGGCAAAAGAAAGCTGAAACGCGCCCTTCTGGTATCGGGCGGCGGCTTGCTGGTAACGGGTGTCACGCTGATTTTCATGCCGTCAAACCGTGTGGTATTCGGCGTCCTGACGCTGATCGGATTTTGTATGCTGTTCTGGGCAGTTCTGGAGAAGCAGCTGCTTCGCATACCGCCTTTCCGGGGACTGATCGGCAGCATGTGCCTCTTTGGGGTCACCCGAAATGTGAACAGCGGCTGGCTTGGATTTGAAGGTTTGAATTTGCAGAAGCTGCCGGACAGCCTGTACTGCAATCTGTTTACAGCCTGGTTGGGTTTTCCTGCTTCCGGTTTTTATTCTACGGACTATTTTTCCGTTTTTCCCTGGATTTTCCTTTACGGGGCCGGTTTTTATCTTCATCTGCTTTTGAAAAAAAACGGGGGAAGCGCCTTTGGGCCTTTGGAAAAAAGGCATCTGCCGTGGATAGAATGGCTGGGGAGAAATTCTTTGCTGATCTATCTTCTGCACCAGCCCATTTTGTATGGAACGATGATGGTGTATCAGTTTATATTTTAAGTCAGTCTGCTGACGATGCTGCCCTCAGTGTGCAGGAGGATTCCCCTGTGCGCTGAGGGTATTTTTGCGTTGGTATACAGTTGACCGTATTGCCAGATAGGTTACTGTTCACTCCAAATGTCAGTGAACAGTAACCCATCTGTACACCGGCGCATACTTTAGCGAAATACAGACTTGCAGAGATGAAGTTGACCTGTTATAATAGGCCCTGTCAAAAAAATTATTGCAGAGTAGGTCCCTATGCGTTAAGTGCCTTCCGGACAGAGAGTTGCCGGTCGGACGAAAAGCGTTGATAAGCGCTTGCGGTGTACGGACCGCATCTCGCTGCAGCAGAAGACAATATTATTGCTGTGAGCTGCCTTTGCCATGCGGCAGAGTGCAAAGAAACAGCATATGTTATCTCCTTTTGCGGCCGGATGTCTGTAGAAGGAGGTCATTTTTATGAAAAGATTTGTATCCTTGTTCACAGATTCCGCGCAGGAGCTCAAAAAGGTGCGCACGCTTACAATATGCGGACTTATGGCGGCTCTGGCGTTTATTCTGGGATCTTTTTCCATCCGTCTGGGAGAGTACATCAAGATTGGCTTTTCCGGTCTGCCCAATGAAGTGGTGGACTTTATGTTCGGCCCGGCAGTCGGCAGCGTCTTTGCGGCCACAATGGACGTTTTGAAGCTGATTGTCAAGCCTGATGGGGCCTGGATTCCGGGTCTGACGCTCAATGCTTTCCTGGCTGGAATGATTTACGGTGTATTTTTATACAAAAAGCCGATCAGTCTGTGGCGCATCGCGGCGGCAAAGTTCATTGTGTCGCTGGTGATCAATGTTGGACTCGCTACCTACTGGCTTGCTCAGGTATATGGAGAAGGATATTTGGCAAATCTGCCGGCTCGCATTACCAAGAATGTGATCATGTGGCCCATCAATACGGTGATTCTTTATCTGGTATTAAAGGTGTTGGAAGGTGCCGGCGCATTTAAAATGATGGGGATTTTCATTCCCCGTAAAAAGAAAACGGAGGCCAAAGTAAATTAAAATGGCAATAGAGAAAGCGAGACAGTTTTTTGCAGCTTATGGCATGGAAAATCGAATCCGGGAATTTGAAGTCTCTTCCGCAACGGTGGAGCTGGCCGCGAAGGCAGTCGGAGTGGAAGGAAAGAGAATTGCAAAGACCCTGTCATTCTGGGTGCATGAACAGCCCATCCTGATTGTGACAGCCGGTGATGCGAAGATCGATAATGCGAAGTACAAAGCGAAGTTTGGCGCAAAGGCAAAAATGCTGGCGCACGATGAGGTGGAAACTGTGATCGGACACAATGTAGGCGGTGTATGCCCCTTCGGAATTCATGAAGGCATCGATGTCTATCTGGATATTTCCCTGAAACGCTTTGAAACCGTATTTCCCGCCTGCGGAAGCGACAACAGCGCCATTGAACTTGACATGGAAGAACTGGAACGCTACTCCGGCAGCAAAGAGTGGATTGATGTCTGCAAAGGCTGGCAGGAATAAAAATAACCATAATACAGATTCCAACAGAAGCAGGACCGATTTGATGATAAAGTCGGGCCTGCTTTTTTTACTCTACAGGAATTTTCTCCGAAAATTCCTGTAGAGTAAAAATGCGCTTTGCGCAACGATGCGTATTCGCGCGCGGTGAAATTGTCGCTTCGCGACCGCGCTCAACGCGGAGTGTGCTCTAGTGCGCACACTTTTTAAATAATTGTTGACATACAATACTATATGACGTATATTATATATACAAACAATATTATATAACGTATAATATTATAAATGATTCAGGAATTGTGATCTGGCACATGGAAATGGAAGTTACATACTCCAGGGAAAGGAGCGAGTTTGGATGGTATTTAATACAGGAGCCGCCCTTCTGGATGCTATCGTTCTTGCGGTGGTGTCGCGGGAAGCGGAAGGAACTTACGGATATAAGATTACCCAGGAGGTCCGACAGGCCATTGATTTATCGGAGTCCACCCTGTATCCGGTGCTGCGCAGGCTGCAGAAGGATGAATGCCTGGAGGTTTACGATATGGAATTTGGCGGACGAAACCGGCGCTATTATAAGATAACGCCGAAGGGAAGTGCTCAGCTTCGGCTCTATGAAGCGGAATGGAGCAGATATTCAGAACGGATAACAGCCATATTTGAGGGAGGATATCGTTGATGAACAGAATTGATTTTATGCAGCGGCTGGAGCTGCTTCTTTTGGATATTCCGAAAGCGGAAAGACAGGAGGCAATTCAGTATTATGAAGACTATCTGGATGATGCCGGCGTGGAGAATGAGCAGGAAGTTTTAGAAGCGCTGGGGACACCGGAGGAGCTTGCGGCTTCCATTCGGGAAGGGCTGAAGGAAGATACGGGCGGAAACGGAGAATTTTCGGAAAACGGTTATCACAGTCGGAATCAGAAGAATGAGAATGAAATTGCACATAGACGCAATCCCGATGATTTCCGACAGCAACACAGCAGCGCAGAGGATTTTAACCGCAGATATCGCAAGGAAAAGAAAAAGGGAATGAGTCCGGGAATGCTGGCGCTGGTCATCATCCTGGGAATACTTGCCTTGCCGGTGGGACTCCCGGTTGCGTTGGCAATCGGCATTGTGGTGCTTGTGCTGGCCATCGTGGCGGTGATTCTGGTAGCGGTTTTTTTATTTGTTGGAGTGATCTGTGTGATTGCCGGCATCATTTCAATCTGGAAGGCTGTGGTGGAATTGTTCCTGTTTCCGGCGGGAGCGGTGCTGTCCATCGGCATAAGTCTCGTGGTGATCGGAGTCGGCATTCTGTTATGCATTGCCATTGGGATGCCGCTCTTAAAGCTTCTTACCAGGGCATTTCGGAAAACTGTTGATACCTGTTCCGGCCGATTGCACAAAAAAGGAGGCGATAACGTATGAAAAAGGGCATAAAAGCAGGTCTGATCGCAGCGGCAGGCTGCATTGTTCTGGGAGCAGTTCTGATTTGTGCAGGCAGCGCTGCAGGCGGAAAAGAACAGCTGGAAAATATGGATGGTCCGGTGTGGGAGATTCGGGATGGAGTCACTTTGAATATGACCTATGAGGGCGCTGAGGCAGAAAAGGGCGAAGCGGTATATGAGGGAGATTTCAGCACGGAAATCCCCGTTGAAGAAGCCCTGAAAAATCTGAATCTGGACATCGGTGTGCACAGTGTGCGGATTGAGGAGCATGATGAGAACAGGATACTGCTGGAGGGAGCTGACTGTAAAAAAATTCAATGTTATGTAAAAAACGGAACGCTTTATTTAAAGGATATAGGAAAAAATAAAACTTCAGCGGAATCTGAAAAAAGGCAGATCACGCTGACCCTTCCCGAAGGTTTGGAGTGGGAAGATGCTGAACTGTCGGCCGGTATGGGTTCCATTGAAATGGCAACACTGAAAGCAAACGAGGCGGATCTGGAAGCCGATCTGGGAAATATTTTTATCAATCAGTTATGGGTATCTGATCTGGAGGCCTGTGCCAATATGGGCAATGTGGAGGTGGATGAATTTTCTGCAGATACGCTGGATATTTCTGCGGATATGGGACATGTGGAAATGAGCGGCCGGGTGGAAAAACTGGTGGATGCAGAGGCCAATATGGGCAGTGTGGTGCTGGAGCTGGAACAGGACAAAGAGGATTTTAATTATCGGATCATTTCCTCTATGGGCTCAGTCAAGCTGGGAGAGGAAGAATATTCCCAACTTTCCGATGAAAGAAAGGAGGATAATGGTGCGGCCCGTGAGATGGAACTGGATTCTTCCATGGGCAGTATTGAAATTTCCTTTCGATAGAGGTATGATAGAAAAATAAGAAAGTGAGGATTCTTAAATGAATAATAAAAAACTGGTTCGTTCAACAAATAACAGAATGGTATGCGGTGTTTGCGGCGGTCTTGGAGTGTACACCGGAATTGATCCTACGGTAATCCGCGTGCTGTATGTGGTAATCAGCCTTTTGGCAGGAGCAGGTTTCCTGGGACTGATATTGTATTTCGTCCTTTCGGTTATCATTCCTGAGGACGATGGAATTGTGGATTGATGAAGTAATGGGGCCGCCGGCAGGCGGCCCTTTTCTCCATGGAGGAAGTTGCGTGAAGAAAAAAATACGGGCCGTTTTTGCCTGGATTAAAAAGAGACTGACAGAGGAAATTTACCAGAAGGCTTACTGGCTGCATAAATGGGAGGTCACCTGGAAAAATACACTGGTGACGGCGTCAATTCTGGGGATGGTGACGCTTGTGGCGCTTTTATATCATAGAATTTCTGCAGGCACTGTAAATATTGTGATGTTTTATACGATAGCGTTAATTTTTATTCCCCGGTTTACAGAAGGATATGTGCCAGGCATTGTGGGAGCGATGGTCAGCGTCGGCTGCGTGAATTATCTGTTTACATATCCTTATTTTTGTTGGGATTTTTCGAGAGAGGGTTATCCTGTGACCTTCATCTGCATGCTTCTGATCGCAATTATGGTCAGCGCGGTCACTTCCTATACAAAGAAACAGACGCAGCTTGTGTCGGTGCAGGAGAAGCAGCTGATGGAAGCGGAAAAGGAGAAAATGAGGGCAAATCTTCTGCGGGCGGTATCTCATGATCTGCGCACGCCGCTGACCAGCATCATCGGGGCCAGCAGCTCTTATCTGGAAAATGAGGTTTTTTTATCAGAAGAAAAAAAGAGAAACATGGTACAGCATATCGGGGAAGATGCCAACTGGCTTTTGAATATGGTGGAAAATCTGCTGACAGTGACCAGAATCCGGAATGATTCCGCCAGCGTGAATAAATCCTTGGAGCCGGTGGAAGAGGTTTTATCAGAAGCCGTTCGCAGAATCAAAAAGAGAATTCCCGAGATGAAGCTGAAGGTTTTCATGCCTGAAGAGTTTGTAATGATTCCCATGGATGCCATGCTCATTGAACAGGTGCTGATCAATCTGATGGAAAATGCCTGGTTTCACGGACGCAGCGAGAGGCCGATCGAAGTATATACGGTAAACCGGAAGGATATGATATTTTTTTATGTCAGAGATTACGGAGTGGGAATTGCGCCGGATCGGCTGGAGAGCATTTTTGACGGAGAAGCGCAGAATGGCAGTGCAGATCCGGACAGCAGCAGGGGAATGGGGATCGGACTGTCCATATGCAAGACGATCATAACGGCCCATGGCGGAGGCATACGGGCCAAAAATCATGTGGAAGGCGCGGAGATCAGTTTCTGGCTGCCAACGGAAGGAGAATCATGATTAAAGGAACTGTTTTAATTATAGAAGATGAAGAAAATATTTCTGATTTCATATCGACCAGTCTGCGGGCACAGGAATTTAAAACCGTCTGTGCAAAAACAGCAGGAGAAGGAATCAACCTGGCTACATCCCTTTGTCCGGAGTTGATTCTTTTGGACCTGGGACTGCCGGACATGGATGGAATTGAGGTAATTAAAAATGTGAGAGAATGGTCCATGCTGCCCATCATCGTGATTTCCGCCCGCAGTCAGGAAAAGGAAAAGGTGGAAGCGCTGGATCTTGGGGCGGATGATTATATCACAAAGCCTTTTGGAATCTCGGAGCTGATGGCCAGAATCCGGACGGCCCTGCGTCATGGGGCGATTGCCAGCGGAACGGGCGCAGCCTCGGAAGTTTTTAAAGTAGGCGGGTTTTCGCTGGATTTTGGCAAACGGCTGGTAAAAGTGGACGGCAATGAAGTGCATCTGACCCAGGTGGAATATAAGATCGTGGCGCTGCTGGCAAGAAATGCCGGAAAAGTAATGACTTACGATGCGATTATATCCCATGTATGGGGACCTTATATGGATGACAATAACCGGATTCTGCGGGTGAATATGGCAAATATCCGCCGCAAGCTGGAAAAAAATCCGGCAGAACCCCAATATATTTATACAGAAATCGGGGTAGGATACCGGATGATGGAAGAGGAAGGCTGAATCGGAAGACTCATGAATCAAGCTGGTCCAGAAAATTTTCAAAGCAGACGCCATCCGTTTCGGGAATATCAAGTTCCTGGGATGCACGGATGCAGGTGCTGATAAAATCAGCTGCTTTCTGTACGGATGCTGTAAAATCATTTCCCTTTACCGCATCGGCGGCAAGAATCGAAGCGAAGATATCGCCGGTGCCGTGGCGGGAAGGACCTGCCGCAGGGGAAACAGAACTTGCAGTAATCAAACGGTTGTCCTCCAGACGGATGGAAGTATAATTTATGAAGCTGTCGATGCCTTTTTCGGGAGATTTACTGTGCAGACCGGTGATCACAATTTTGGAAGGTCCTGCGCTGTGAAGCTGTCTGCAGATCTGAGCCAGTTCTTCCGGGTGCCAGTCGTCATCCTGATACGGCGTATCGGTCAGCAGGCACGCTTCTGTAATATTGGGAGTGATGATATCGGCCAGCCTGATCAGCTCTTTCATGGCATTGCAATGCTCCATGGTAATGGTTCTGTAGAATTTTCCGTGGTCTCCCATGGCGGGATCCACTAAAATCATGGAACAGCCTTTGCTGCGCTGATGGGCGAGAAATTGAGAAACGATGGGAAGCTGCCTGATTTCTCCGAGAAAACCGCAGTATACACCATCGAATTTTAAATCCAGTTTTTCCCACTGTTTCAGGTAATCTGCCATATAGTCCGTAAAATCATGGCAATAGTGAGAAGAAAAACCGGTGTGGTTTGAAAAAATGGCTGTGGGAACCGGACAGACCTGCACTTTCATTGCGCTGATAATGGGAAGCGCTTCGGTGGTGGAGCAGCGGCCATAGCCCGCAAAGCTGTTGAACATGGCAATTTTTTTGGGAACACGATATTGCATAGGAAATTCCTTTCTGATTGATTCATACATACAAAAGAAGAGGTGCTTTTTAAAAAGCGCCTCTTCATATTTTAAGGTACAGGAAAGTCCGCCGACGTTTCTGTACCTTAAAAATACTGCGCGTTTTACGCGCACTCCGCATCGTACGCGGTGGCGTAAGTGAGAATTTCACGCTGCAAAATTCTGTTTGTATCTCACTTTTTGCCGATCGTAAAGAACAGACCGGATTTTTTCAGAGCAGGAAGCAGTGCCACATAAACTGCGACGGATACGATAGTGGAGGTAACTGCGTTGATAGAGGTTGCAGCCACATTCCATGCCAGAGTCACTTCAGCTGCGGGCTTTCCGATAATGAATATCTTATAAACATAGCCAACGAGAGGATCAAAAATTACGTTGAATAAAAGTCCGCCGATGGCAGCAAGCAGTGCCCATTTAACAATTTCCTTCCTGTCGGTCTTCTCGGTGATGTGGCCGATTCTGTGAGCGATCAGGCCGGCGATCAGACCGATGCAGAGCTTTAAAATAAAGGTCTTGGGGGCATAAATGATATAAACAGGATCTAAAAGATCACCGATTGTCATACCCAGAGCACCGCCGATGCCGCCATATAAGCCTCCCAGAATCAGAGCGCCCAGGACGCAGACTGCATTGCCCAGATGGATGGAGGTCGCATCACCGCCGGGAAGCGGGATTTTAAACTGTAAAAAAGTGAATACCACGTAGGAAAGAGCGGCAAATACGCCGGTCATGACTATTTTTGTAACATTTTCGTTTCTCATATCAATCACTCCTCATAAATGTATGTTTTCCGTACCCTTATGTACTGCTGATGTCTGACTCAGATGCATGCGCATATTTTTCATCTGTCATCTTACTGACAGTATACACGAAACTGGCTTGATAGAAAGTGCCATTTTATGATTTTTTAAGCAGGCCAGTATGGATGAACAGTAACCTATGGATCAATTGGGCGGTGTTGGAAAAGCCCATTGGTCTTGACAATAATTTGAAAAAAATTTATAATTAACCAGTAAATAATTAACTATTTAATTATTTGGCTGACTGCTCTCTCCATCCACTGATGCCGGGGATAAAAGGTCCGGACAGCATCGGAACATTGGCTCTGAGCGGTCACAAAATCCTTTTTTGCAGAGTAACGACAGTATCGGTGAAACTATGGCGGCACTGACCGGGAGCGTCCATTTTCCATCGATGTCGGGATGACAGGAGAGCATGCCTATGAATAACGGAGAAATGCCTGTTGAGCATGTGCTGTCCATGAAGTTTCGCCGGGCAGATAATGCGCTCAAGCGGGCGATCGAATGGCAGGTAAAAGATACCGGCGTGTATCGAAGCCAGCATCGGCTGCTGATGCACTTGAGCAGGCAGCCAAACTGTTCGCAGGTGGAGCTGGCGGAGCAGCTGGAGGTTTCGCCTGCCGCCATTGCCGTTTCCTTGAAGAAACTGGAAAAGGGCGGATATATCCGCCGGGAAACGGATGAAAACGACAACCGGATACATCAGGTGCTCATCACCCGGAAGGGGAAAGCGGTTATTGAAGAGAGCTTTGTGATGTTTCGGGAAACGGAGAGACGGATGTTTGAAGGATTTTCAGAAGAAGAAATGAATTTGCTGGACTGTTATCTGGAACGTATTTTCAGAAATTTAAGCGGTTCAGGAAAGGCTGTGGAATCGGAAAAAAACGAACATGGCCGGAAAGGAGCAATGGAGAATAAATGAAGCGTTACTTAAAGTATGTAAAGCCCTACCTGTATGCTTTTATCCTGGGGCCGATCATGATGATCACAGAAGTTGTGGGGGAAGTTCTGCTTCCCGCATTTATGGCGGACATCATCAATGTGGGGGCGGCCAATCAGGATATAGGATACATTGTGCAGAAGGGCCTTATGATGGTGGTCACTGCATTCATCATGATGGCCGGAGGCGTAGGCGGTGCCTGGTTTGCCTCCAAGGCGGCGATCAGCTTTGGTGCGGATCTTCGCCGGGATGTATTTAAGAAGGTGCAGACGTTTTCTTTTGCAAATATTGATCAGTTTTCCACAGGTTCCCTTGTGACCCGTCTGACCAACGATATTACACAGATTCAAAATGTGGTTATGATGTGTCTGCGAATGGCCCTGCGCTCCCCGGGCATGCTGATCGGTGCCATTATCATGGCGTTTACGATGAATAAAGAGCTGGCGATGATTTTGCTGGTAATTTTGCCAATATTGATGCTTACCATTGTTCTGGTACTGCGGGTGGCATTTCCCAGGTTTACCATTTTGCAAAAGAAACTGGATGCGTTAAATTCCAACATTCAGGAAGTGCTGACCAGCGTGCGCGTTATCAAGTCCTTTGTGCGTGAAGAATATGAGATGGATCGCTTTGAAGCCTCAAACCGCGATTTGAAAGAATCCGGACTGTCGGCGTTTAAGATTGTCATCATGCAGATGCCCATCATGACCTTTTTCATGAATGTGACCACGCTTCTTGTAGTCTGGTTTGGCGGAAAGCAGATTCTTGTGGGAAGCATGCAGGTGGGGGATCTGACAGCGTTTACCACCTACATCACACAGGTGCTGATGTCGCTGATGATGGTCGCAATGATTTTTCTGAACCTGTCCCGTGCCATTGCCAGCGCGAAGCGCATTAATGAGGTGCTGGATGCGGAAGTTGACTTAAACGATGATACGGCGCAGTTTCCCGAGCGGAAAGTGCAGGAGGGAAAAATCGAGTTTCAGAATGTTTCCTTCCGTTATTATAAAAACAGCGAAGAAAAAGTGCTGGATAATATCAGCTTTTCTATCGAACCCGGTCAGACTGTGGGCATCATCGGTTCCACCGGCTGCGGCAAGACGACCCTGGTTTCCATGATTCCCCGTCTGTACGATGTGGACGAAGGAAGGGTGCTGGTGGATGGCATTGATGTAAAAGATTATTCTCTGAAAAATCTGCGCGATGGCGTGGGTATGGTTTTGCAGAAGAATGTGCTGTTTTCCGGCACCATTATGGAAAATCTTCAGTGGGGCGATGAGAATGCTGCAGATGATGAAGTTTATGCAGCTGCCCGTGATGCACAGGCAGATCCTTTTGTCAGAAATATGACGGAAGGCTATGAAACCGAACTGGGGCAGGGCGGTGTCAATGTGTCCGGCGGACAGAAACAGCGTCTTTGTATCGCAAGAGCTCTGCTTAAAAAGCCCAGGATTCTGATTCTGGATGACTCCACCAGCGCTGTGGATACCGCCACTGAAAGCCGTATCAGAGAAAGTTTTGCAACAACGTTAAAAGAAACCACGAAGCTGATCATCGCGCAGAGAATCACCTCTGTTATGGATGCGGATCGGATTGTGGTTCTGGATGAAGGAAAAATTGTGGGCTGCGGCAGACACAGTGAACTGATGGAGGGCTGCAGCGCCTACAGAGAAATTTATGATTCACAGATGAAAGAGGAGGTGCTGGCATAATGAATGAAGCAAGAAAAGAAAAGCTGATCAAAAAATATGCCCGCATCCAGTCGGCAAAAAAGGAAAGCTATATGGGAGCTTCCGGCGGCCCGGGAGGTCCCGGCGGTCCCGGTCATGGCCCAGGAGGTCCCGGCGGTCCGGGAGGCCCCGGCGCAAAAGGAAAGGGAAGGGGCGCCATGCCTGTCAAAAAACCTCAGGATACCAAAAAGGCGGTGCAGAGGCTGCTTTCCTATCTGAGCGCCGATATGGGAAAAATGGTATTTGTTTTCCTTTGTGTCATTGTGGGTACTTTGGCATCTCTGGCAGGATCCTATATGCTGCGTCCGGTGATCAATGGTCTGACCGAAGAGGGAGGAACTGCAGAAAAGCTGCTGAAATCTTTGATCATCATGGCGATCATCTATGCGGTGGGCATTGTGGCACAATATCTGCAGCAGCGAATTATGATCACAATTTCTCAGGGAGCTCTGGAGCGGATTCGAAACGATCTGTTTAAACGACTGCAGAAACTTCCGGTTCGATTTTATGATACCAACAATCACGGCGATATCATGAGCCGTTTTACCAATGACCTGGATGCGGTGGGAGATATGCTCAACAATACGCTGGTCAACATTATTTCCAGCGTGATCAATGTTGTGGGTACATTCTGCCTGATGCTTTATACGAATGTGTGGCTGACCATTATAACAGTTGTCACGGTGCCTCTCATGATGAAGGCCGGTGCAGCGGTTGCCATGCGCAGCCGCAAATACTACCAGGCACAGCAGGCAGCCCTCGGTAATCTGAACGGTTACATTGAAGAGACCATGACCGGCCAAAAAGTTGTGAAGGTTTTCTGTCATGAAGAACAGGCTCAGGAAGAGTTTGAGTATTTGAACTATGATCTGAGGGATAAACAGATTCTGGCTCAGTTTTTCGGCGGAATCATGGGACCTGTGATGGGCAACTTAAGTCAGGTGAGCTATTCTCTTACAGCGGCCATCGGCGGCATTCTCTGTGTGACCAGAGGCTTTGATATCGGCGGTCTGACCGTATTTGTGAACTACTCCCGACAGTTTTCACGCCCGATCAACGAGCTGTCCATGCAGATGAACACAATCTTCTCTGCACTTGCCGGTGCGGAGCGCGTGTTCAAGGTTATGGATGAAGCGCCAGAAAGCCCCGATAAAGAAAACAGTGTGGAACTGACTGACTGCAAGGGACATGTGATTTTAAAGGACGTAACTTTTGGATACAATCCGGATAAGACAATTTTAAAGAACATTTCCCTGTATGCCAAGCCGGGCCAGAAGATCGCCTTCGTAGGCTCTACCGGTGCAGGAAAGACCACGATCACAAACCTGATCAATCGCTTTTACGATATTGATTCCGGCTCCATCACCATTGACGGCATTGATATTCAGAATATAAAGAGAGACAGCCTGCGCAAAAACATCGCAATGGTGCTCCAGGATACCCACCTGTTTACCGGAACCATTCGGGAAAACATTCGTTACGGGCGTCTGGATGCCACGGACGAAGAAGTGGAAGAGGCAGCAAAGCTCGCCAGTGCACACCACTTCATCATGCGCCTGGAAAACGGCTATGACACCATGATAGAAGGTGACGGCGCCAACTTAAGCCAGGGTCAGAGGCAGCTGTTAAACATCGCCCGCGCGGCCATTTCCAAAGCGCCGATCCTGATTCTGGACGAAGCCACCAGCTCTGTCGACACCAGAACCGAGCGCCACATTGAGCACGGTATGGACCGCCTGATGCAGACCCGCACCACGCTGGTAATCGCCCACAGACTTTCCACTGTCCGCAATGCCAACGCTATCATGGTGCTGGAAAACGGTGAAATCATCGAACGCGGTGACCACGATGAACTGCTGAAGATGAAAGGAAGATACTACGAACTGTATACCGGCAAAAAAGAGCTGGACTAAAGCAACAAAAAAGATCGCGGTTTGCGATCTTTTTTGTTGCGCTGCTTTGCGATTAGCCTGTCGGATGATTGAAGGTCAGTGGCGGAAAGGATGTTTTTTCAACGCATATTTTTCCGAAAAGCGGCGGGCGTCAGCCCCGCATATTTCTTAAACTGCCTGTAAAAATGGACTTCATTTGAATAGCCGCACATTTCCGCAATTTTTTCCATCGTCAGGTTGGTTTTGGAAATCAGGTATTTGGCGTGGTCGATGCGAAGCGAAATCAGGTCTGACTGGAAGGAAACACCAAAGAGCGCGGTGTACTGGTGCTGAAAATAGGAAACGCTGATGCCCATGGATCTGGCGATTTCTTCCGGCATATATTTATTCCAGGGCTGGGCCAGCATGGACAGGCGCAGATTCTGCAGGCGTATGCGGTAGGGGCTGTAGGTATTGGCGGTGTCCTTTTCCTCAATGGCGCAGCGCAGCGTGTTGAGCAGTACCCGAAACAGCATATCGGCATTCTCTGCCCGATACAGGGGGGCGGCGTAGCTTCGTTCCCACAATATCTGCTGAATATACTGGGTATATCGTGAAGAGGACGAAAGCGGAATCGGATAGTGGAAGGGAAGATCCTTTATAGCGTCCAGATCATCTGCAGAACCATCGAAATGCAGCCAGTCATCGGTATACTCATGGTCGCTTTTGTATTCATAGGGAATGTTTGGACGAATGAGCAAAGCTGTGTTGGGCGTGATTTTAAAATGATCATTTCCGATCACAAAGTTGACTTTTGCCTTGATAATCAGCAGCACATAGTCGCTGGAACCGTCCGGACGGGACATGAAAAAAGGGACAGGGTGTTTGGCGTGGATGCCTCCGGTGGCGATGGTAAACACAGTTTTACTCCTTTGTGTCAGGGCAGAGTTAAATTAGCTGAACGGTTACAATCAATAAAATATCGCCCTCTGGGAAGATATTTGTGGATTCCAGTAGCGATAACAGAAAAATGTCAGCAGAAAAGGTTAGTTATTGACATTATAAGATATTCACGCAGGGAAGTCAAACTGATAGACTTGAAAATGAAATAAACGCGGCTTATCGTTACCCTTCACGGTGACGATAAGTCAGCAATCGCTTTGAAAAGGAGAAAAATAATATGCAGGAACAGTTATGGATTCAGGAAGCATCAGACAAAATCAAGAGGAAAATGCGTCTGGTAACAGAGCGTTCTCAGGGGAAAATTCCCTATAAGACGGTAAATGGTGTCTTTGATGACTGGTCAGGAGAGAAAATCTGCTGGTGGACCAACGGCTTCTGGGGCGGTATCATGTGGCAGCTTTATCATGCCACAGGCGATTCCATTTATATGGAAACTGCGAAAGAGCTGGAAAAGAAGCAGGATGCAAATCTGATGATCAACGGCGGTATGGATCACGACAGCGGTTTTCGGTGGCTGCCGACAGCAGTTGCAGACTATCGTCTGACCGGAAGGGAAGAGAGCAAAAACAGAGGGATGCGGGCCGCATGCGATCTGGCCGGCAGGTTCAATCCGGTGGGCCGTTTTATCCGTGCCTGGAATGACAAGGGAGACGGAAGCAGGGCCGGCTGGGCGATCATCGACTGCATGATGAATCTGCCGCTTTTGTACTGGGCTTATGAGGAAACCAGGGATCCCAGATTTTTACAGATTGCTACCATGCATGCGGACACCGCAGAAAAATATTTCATTCGTCCTGACGGCTCTGTAAATCACATCGTGGAATTTAACGCGGTCACAGGCGAATTTATTCAGTCCTTCGGCGGACAGGGATATGGTGTGGGCTCTTCCTGGACCAGAGGGCAGGCATGGGCGCTCTACGGCTTTATGTTAAGCTATTTACATACCGGAAATGAGAAGTACTTAAACGCATCCAAGCGCGTGGCACATTATTTTATTGCGAACATTCCTGAAAGCGGCCTGATTCCTGTGGACTTCCGCCAGCCGGCCGAGCCTGCCTGGGAGGATTCCACCGCAGCAGCGATTGCAGCCTGTGGCCTTCTGGAAATCGCCAGGAAGGTTTCTGAGAATGAAGCACACGTATATCATGATGCAGCGCTCAGACTGCTGAAAGCGCTGTATGAGAAGCGCTGCAACTGGGATGACAACTGCGATAACATCCTGGAAAAATGTACGGCTGCTTATCATGATAAAGAGCATGAGTTTACCATCATTTACGGTGACTACTATTTCATTGAGGCGATCTGGAAGCTGACAGACCAGGAAATTTTCATCTGGTAAAATAACACAAAATTACCCTTGTCCGGTCTGAAGGTTCAAGGTATACTGAGGACATCAGCTGAAATTTTTGAATGGGAGATTTTTTATGAGCGCATTTGAAATCAAAGATCAGTTTTACTTAAACGGAGAACCGTTTCAGATCATATCCGGAAGCATTCACTATTTCCGGGTGTTGCCGGAATACTGGCAGGACAGACTCACAAAGCTTGCCGCCATGGGCTGCAATACGGTGGAAACCTATATACCCTGGAATCTGCATGAGCCAAAGAGCGGAGAATTTGATTTTTATGGGGAAAAATATCACGGAATGCTGGATATTGCAGCATTTGTGAGGCTGGCGCAAAAGCTTGGCCTGTGGGTGATTCTGCGGCCCACTCCTTATATCTGTGCAGAGTGGGAGTTCGGCGGATTTCCGGCCTGGCTTTTGGCCGAAGACGGCATAAAGCTGCGGACTTGCGATGAGAGATATCTTTTTTATGTGAGACGCTATTATGAAAAGTTGATGGAAGTTCTTGCGCCGCTGCAGATCGATCAGGGCGGTCCGGTCCTGATGATGCAGGTGGAGAATGAATACGGCTCCTTTGGAAACGACAGAGAATATCTCAGGGAGATTCGGGATATGATGCGAAAGGGCGGTATCACGGTTCCTTTATTTGCCTCTGACGGTCCGGCCCACGACATGCTCAGCAACACGGCGATTCCCGAGGTTTTTCCGATGGCGAATTTCGGTTCCGGTGCCAAAGGCGCTTTTGAACTGTTAAAGCAGTACAATCATGGCGGTCCTCTGATGTGTGCCGAATTCTGGATTGGCTGGTTTGATGCCTGGAACGGAGAAAAGCATTACGGAAATATGCAGACCGCTGTGGAAAATCTGGAGGACATTCTGTCAGAAGGAAATGTGAATATCTACATGTTTGAGGGCGGCACCAATTTCGGTTTTTTAAACGGAGCCAATTTCTACGATAAACTGACACCGGATGTGACCTCTTATGACTACGATGCCCTTTTGACTGAAGATGGACAGATCACGGAAAAGTATAAAAAGTTTCGGGAAGTCATTTTGAAATATCTGCCGGAACAAAAGGCTGCGGCGCTCAAAAAGCCGGAGGATTTCCCGGCAAGGGATGCTGCCTGCTACGGGAAAATTATGCTGCAGAAAAAGGTCGGTCTGATGGAATCACTGCCTGACATCGCAGAGGCTGTTGAGACAAAGACACCTCTTTCCATGGAGCGGCTGGGACAGGATTACGGTTATATTCTCTATTCGACAGTTCTGGATACGGAAAGAGCGCTTAACAGCGTGCGGCTTTTTGAGGCGGCAGACCGCGCCATCTGTTATGTGGATGGAAAGAAGCTGTTTGTGGCACAAGACGAGGGACTAAGCGCAAACCATTCTTTTGAAACAATGGACAGTCTGAATAAAAGAATGGACATTCTGGTGGAAAATCAGGGACGTGTCAACTATGGCGCCATGCTGAATTTTCAGAGAAAGGGCATTGATGGCTGTGTGCTGTTAAACAATCGTTTTTCACAGCATAACTGGAAGAGTTACTGCCTGCCCCTTGACAATTTGCAAAAGCTTGTATGGGATGCCGGTTATACGGAAGAAATGCCTGCCTTTTATCGATTTGTGTTTGAGGTGGATACGGTGAAAGATACGTTCCTGGATTTTGCAGGCTGGGGAAAGGGAGTCGCATTCGTCAATGGTTTTAACCTGGGAAGATTCTGGGAAGTGGGACCTCAGAAGCGCCTTTACGTTCCCGGAGCCTTGCTTCATCAGGGGGAAAATGAGATCATTCTTTTTGAAACGGAAGGAAAACATAGCGATTCGATTCTGCTGTTGGATGAACCGGATCTGGGATAAAGAAAAGCGCGCAGCTGCAAATGATTTTCACAGCTGCGCGTTTTGTTTATTCTTTTACCTTTAAAGTTCTCATTGCATTTAACACTGCAAGCACCATAACGCCTACATCGGCAAAGATGGCGGCCTGCATGCCGGCCAGACCGGCAGCGCCCAAAATCAGACACAGTGCTTTGATGCCGAGAGCAAAGACGATGTTCTGTTTGACGATGCGCAGACATTTGCGGGAAATCCGCATCGCCAGCGCGATTTTTGCCGGGTCATCATCCATCAGAACGATATCGGCGGCTTCAATGGCAGCGTCACTGCCCATGGCGCCCATGGCGATGCCGATGTCAGCACGGGAAAGCACGGGCGCATCGTTGATGCCGTCGCCCACAAAGGCCAGCGTGGAGCGGGCAGGCTTCTGGGAGAGAAAGGCTTCGACTTTTGTGACTTTATCAGCGGGCAGAAGCTCACTGTGAATTTCATCGATGCCAAGCTGGGCGCCGACTGCGTTGGCCACCTGAGAGGAATCTCCGGTGAGCATGACCGTGCGCACACCCTGTGCCTGCAGGCCGGAAATCGCTTTTTGCGTGGCGGGCTTTAACTGGTCGCTGATGAGAATGGAGCCGATGAACTGATTTTCCACAGCCACATAGACAACCGTGCCGATGCCGTTATTTTCCTGACAGGAAATGGACAGGCGTTCCATCAGGCGGGCATTGCCGACAGCCACAGCTTTGCCGTCCATCCTGGCAACCACGCCGTTTCCGGCGATTTCTTCCACATCGCTGACGCGTTGGGGATCCAGTGCAGTTTCCACGGCTTCCCGCAGACTCCTGCTGATGGGATGACCGGAATAACTTTCTGCCAGAGCTGCTGTTTCCAAAAGCTCTTTCCGGGAAATGCCTTCGGCAGGGCTGAGGGATGTCACTGCAAAGACGCCCTTTGTCAAGGTTCCGGTTTTATCAAATACGACAGTGCGGGTAACGGCCAGAGCTTCCAGATAGTTGCCTCCCTTTACCAAAATACCGCTGCGGCTGGCACCGCCGATGCCTCCGAAGAAGGAGAGCGGAATGCTGATGACTAAAGCGCAGGGACAGCTGATTACCAGGAACGTGAGGGCACGGCTGAACCATTCCAAAAAGTTTCCCACAAAAATCGGAGGAACGATGGCGAGCAGGGCAGCGCCGAGGCAGACTGCCGGGGTATAATAATGCGCAAATTTGGTGATGAAATTTTCCGCTTTGGCTTTCTTTAAGCTGGAATTTTCCACCAGATCCAGAATTTTGCTGACGGTAGATTCTTCAAAGGGTTTGGTCACTTTTACCTTCAGAAGACCGGAGGTGTTGACGCAGCCGCTGATGATGCTGTCGCCGGGATACACGCTGCGGGGCAGGCTTTCACCGGTAAGCGCGCTGGTGTTTAATGTGGATGTGCCTTCCACAATCACACCGTCAAGAGGAACCCGTTCGCCGGGACGGATAATGATGATAGCATCCACAGTCACCTCATCGGGATCCACCTGACTGATCTGACCATCCTGTTCGATATTGGCATAATCCGGGCGAATATCCATCAGCTCTGTAATGCTCTTGCGGCTCTTTCCTACGGCATAGCTCTGGAAAAGCTCTCCGATCTGGTAAAAAAGCATAACCTCAACGCCTTCTGCGTAGCTTCCGAGCAGGAAGGCACCTACAGTGGCGATGGCCATGAGGAAGTTTTCATCAAAAATTTCTTTGTTGATGATGCCCATGACCGCTTTGCGCAGGACATCGTAGCCGATGATCAGGTAGGGAATCAGAAACAATACAAGCTGCCAGACGCCGGTGACCGGAATGAAATGGATTCCGATGCTCAGCACGGCAGAGAGGATAATGCGGTATAAAACCCGCTTTTGCTTCTTTGTCATCTGTCGGGTACCTCTTTTATAAGTAAATTTCGAAATCGGGCTCCACCTTTTTGCATGTCTTTACGATTTCCTTCAGGACGGCATCAAAGCGGCTGTCATCTACATCCACAACCATCTTCTGAGTCATAAAGCTGATGGTGATGTTGTTGACACCATCAATTTTTTTGGCTGCGTTTTCCATTTTTGCTGCACAGTTTGCGCAGTCTACTTCAATTTTGAATTTCTTTTGCATGATTGTTCTCCTTTTATGATGCTTTTATATACGGGAATGTACCCGTTGTTTATTCTGATCAATAAATTTGGCGCTGCAGAGCAGGCTGTCTGTCATGTGACCTGTTACTCGGAAATATGATCCATGCCCAGCGCGATCATGGTGCGCACGTGGTCATCATCCAGAGAGTAGTAAACGGTCTTCCCTTCTCTGCGAAACTTCGCCAGCTTGCAGGACTTCAATATGCGCAGCTGGTGACTGACCGCGGAAGGGGTCATGTTCAGACACTGGGCGATGTCATTGACGCACAGCTCGCTCTCAAACAGCGCATAGAGAATCTTCACCCGGGTGGTGTCGCCGAAAACCTTAAACAATTCGGCCAGATCATAAAGTATCTCATCATCCGGCAGCGCGTCCCGGACTTTGTCAATCGTCTCAGCGGAAGACTCTGCTGCAGCAGGAACTGTCTGCTGTACAATATCATCGGATTCGTGAGTATGCATGAATACCTCCTTTTTACATTTGAATAACTGTTCAATTGTTAGTATATTCAATATGCATCCGAATGTCAATATGTTTTGTAAAATAAAACCGATTCAAATGCGCTGGCAAAGGAACTTACGAAGGACGAAACGGCAGCGGCGCAGACATAAAAACAGCGGCAATCGTTGCATTTTTTGACAATTGCCGCTACTTTTATGATTGGGTGACGTGCGGAAAGCGCAGATTTTCATGCGCGCGCTTTCCACCGCGATCATACGGTTCATTTTTTTACATAGATAAGGCCGAAGGCTCCGGGGCCGACATGAGTGCCGATGGTTGCACCGATCTGCATTCTCTGGTCAATATGAATGTTGTCCTGTGCAATTTTCTCTTCAAAAATCTCACAGTTGGTGGGGTCGTAGGTGTAAACTGTGTAAACCGGAAAATCGGGATCAAGTTCAACCTCTGCCATATGCTTGCGGATGAAATTGATGGCCTTATTCTTTCCAAGACACTTGCCGCATATGCCGACAACGCCCTCTTCTTCAACGGTAATGATGGGCTTGAGATTTGCCATTTCTCCAATTGCAGCCGCTGCACGGCCGATGCGGCCTCCGCGGCGAAGATATTCCAGCGTATCAAGCGAAGCAATAACCTTCACTTTTGATTTGACTGTTTCGATTTTTTCAACGATCTGAGCGGCAGAAAGCCCTTCTTTGATAAGCTTCCTTGCATAATCGGCCATAACCTTGATGTTGATGGTCGCTGCCAGCGTATCCACGATATAAATGCCGTCATAATTTACCATATTCTTTGCCAGCTGAGCGCTCTGACAGGTACCGGAAAGGGCAGAGGAAATCAAAAGACAAATGATCTCGTCACCATTTTCTTTTGCTCCTTTGAAAATTTCTGCAAAACTCTGGGGAGAGGGCTGGGAGGTTTTGGGAAATTCGCCGCTCTCTGTCAGTATTTTATAAAAGGAATCTCTGCTTAAGTCAATGCCGTCAGCATAACTATTTCCACCGATCAATATGGTGAGGGGGACAAAAATCAGCCCCTTTTCAACAGCTTCCTCAATAGGATAATCGGAAGCGGAATCTACTAATATTTTAATCATGATAAAATCTCCTTATGCGCAGTTGCATACTATCATTAAATCATGATGCTTGTCAATATGATTAAAATAAATTAAGTAAAAAGATTTAAGTATTATTGCTGCCTACCGGGCAGGCCTTTGCCCGGCGCAGCGGTATGATTTTAAACAAAAGAAGCATATTGTGACATATACAGGTGATAGTATTCGCCCTTTAATGCCATCAGTTCATCGTGGGTGCCTCTTTCCAGAATATTTCCCTTATCCACATACATGATGCAGGAGGCGTTGCGTATCGTGGAGAGGCGGTGCGCGATGATGAAGGAGGTGCGGCCTTTGAGCAGCTCATTTAAGCCTTTTTGCAGGATGATTTCCGTTTCCGTATCGATGCTGGAGGTCGCTTCATCCAGTATCAGGATTTTCGGATCGGCAAGCAGTGCCCGGGCAAAGGAAATCAGCTGACGCTGTCCGGCAGAGAGGCGGCTGCCCCGTTCGTTGACCTGTGTCTGGTAGCCGTTTTCCAGCTGCATGATGAAATCATGGGCACAGACTGTTTTTGCGGCGCGGATGACATCCTCATCGCTGGCGGTGAAGTTGCCGTAGCGGATGTTATCCATGATCGTGCCGGCAAAGATGAAGCTGTCCTGCATCATGACGCCCATCTGGGTGCGCAGGGAGTGGATGGTCACCTTTGCTATATCGTTTCCGTCAACCAGGATTTTTCCGCTGTCCACATTATAGAAACGGCTCAACAGGTTGACAAGCGTTGTCTTGCCCGCGCCGGTGGGACCGACGATGGCGAAGGATTCGCCCTGCTTTGCGGAAAAGCTGACATCCTTTAAAATCTCAATACCGGGTTCATAACTGAAGGTTACATGTTCAAAATCCACATCTCCGTGGATGGGCGGCATTTCGGTCGCATCCGGCGCATCCTTAACCAGAACCGGCTCGTCGATGGTTTCAAAAATACGCTCCAGATAGGAGATCGCCGTCAGCAGGCTGTTATAGAACGAAGCCAGCGTGTTGATGGGCTGCCAGAACCGGCTGATGTAAGCGGTAAAGGCCACCAGCACACCTACTGTAATGGTGGAGTCCGGAGACATCATCCAGTGAATGCCCAGCACATAGATGGCCGAGGTGGTGATGGCGGAAATGGTATCCACGCTGGGCCCCATGATGAAATTGTACATGGATGCCTTCATCCAGGCTTTGCGGTAGCTGTTGCTTAAGTTGTTGAAAATATCGGTGTTCACCTCTTCGCGGACGAAGGACTGCGTGACCCGGATACCATTGATACTTTCCGCAATATAAGCATTTAAGTTGGACTGCTTATTGCTCTGAATCTGCCATGCGCTGCGCTGCTTCTTTTTGATAAAAATAACCACGAAGATTAAAAGCGGAAGGCCGCAGAGACAAATCAGCGTGAGCTTCACATCAATCAGCAGCATGAACAGGAGAATGAACACCAGATTGCACAAATCCGTAATGGTGTTCAAAATACCGTTGGAAAGCAGGTCGCTTAAGCTGTTGACATAGTTCACCACACGAACCTGAATCTTGCCGTGAGGCCTGTCATCGTAGTAGGAAAAGGGCAGCTCCTGGAGATGCTCAAAAATGTCGGTGCGCATATCGTGAATGATCTGCTGGCCGATCAGGTTTGTATGCTTGATTTTGTAGCGAAGGCTGAAAGCGCTGTAAAGGGCGGCCAGCAGAGTAAGACCGCTGTAAAACAGCACGCCCCTCATGTCCTTTGCCGGAATGCAGTCATCCAGAATTTTCATGAAAAACTGAGGAATCAGCATGATGAAAGCCGAAGCCGACAGCATCATAAATGCCACGCTTAAAAAACGCTTACGATAAGGGCGCATGTAGCCAAGCAATCTTTTTAACTGGCTTATGTCAAATTTGTCTTCTAAAACTTCATCCACGTCATATTTATTTCGTGCCATAGAAAAATCACTCCCTTCTTTCAGCCATGGCTTCGCTCACTGCGTCGACGGATGGAATTTCACCGTACTGGTTGTGGAAAGCGCTGGCATAATAGCCGTTTTGGGTAACCAGCTGGCTGTGGGTTCCCTGCTCAATGATCCTGCCCTTATCCATGACAAGAATCAGGTCCGCATCCTTGATGGAGGAAATCCGGTAGGCGATGACGAAAACCGTGCATTGACCGTCCAGCTTTTTGAGCTGATCCTGAATATAGCTTTCCGTTTCCATATCCACAGCGGAGGTGGTGTCATCCAGAATCAGGATGGCAGGTTTTTTCAAAAGTGCGCGGGCCAGGGAAATTCGCTGCTTCTGTCCGCCGGAGAGGCCCACACCCCGTTCGCCCACGATGGTGTCATAGCCATCGGGAAGCTGTTTGATGAAGTGATTGGCATCTGCCATGACCGCGGCTTCATGAATTTCTTCAAAGGAGCAGTCAGGGCGTCCATAAGCGATATTCCCTTCGATGGTATCGGAAAACAGGAAAATATCCTGCATTGCCATACCGATGTTGTCGCGCAGATCGTAGAGGTTTAAATCCTTTACATTAATGCCGTCAATGAGCACTTCCCCGGAAGTGGTATCCACAAAACGGCACAGCAGATTCATGATGGTGGACTTGCCTGCACCGGTGGAACCAAGAATGCCGATGGTCTGTCCTTTTTTGGCGGTAAAGCTGATATTTTTTACGATATCCTCATCATCCGCGGTATAGGAAACATTGCGAAATTCCACATTGCCCTCCATTTTTTTGCGTTCCACAGGAGCAGCGGGCATTCTGACCTTCGGGTCTTCTGTGTAAGTATCATAGATTTTCTCCACAGAGGTGGTGAAGCGGTGAATATCGTTGATCCACCATCCCACAAAACGAAGCGGTACCGTGAGCATCCAGAGGTAACCGTTGACGGTGACCAGACTGCCCAGAGAAATTTCTCCCTGAATTGCCATCCAGCCGCCATAGAGCATCAGAATGACGTTCAGCGCATAGGAGAGCACTTCGAAAACGGGCAGATACTTCATCCAGACTTTGGAGGAAGCCAGCTGGGCATCCAGATAGTCATCGTTGTGGGTTTTAAATTTTTCCATTTCAAAGTCTTCTTTGGCAAAAGCCTTTACCACACGGTTGCCGCTGATGTTTTCCTGCACAAAGGCATTCAGGGAAGAAAAACAGTTGCGGATGCGCTGGAAGGTGGGGCGTACGGCTTTGGACTGCCGATAGGTGTTATAAGCGGTGAAGGGCAGCACCACCATCATTAAGAGCGCAAGCTTTGGACTTACGGTAAAAATCATGATGATGGCAAAAACAAACAGCAGAATATTTTCATATAATGCATAAATGACATAAGCAATAAAATGCCGCACCGCGTCCATATCACCGGTCTGACGGCTCATCAGATCACCGGTTTTCTTCTTATTATAAAAGGCAAAATCTTCGATCAGCAGTTTGCGGTAAACTTTATCCCTCATATCGTATAAAACCCCCTGAGAACAGGTTTCATAAACGACCTGGGAGAAAAAACGGCAGAAGCCGCGGATGAGAGTGATTCCCAGCAAAACTGCGATGAGTTTCGGTAAAAGTTCTGTTTTTCCGCCCTGAATGACCTCATCGACAATCAGCCCGGATATGTAGGGATTGACGATTGCCAGCACGGAAAGGATTGTGGTCATTAGCAGACCAAGAAGCATCAGGAAGCGATACTTTTTCAGAAAGCCCCAGAACCATTTCATCGGTGTCATAATAAAATTCTCCTTTGCGTAATTCGTGGTTTTGCCGCCGGAAAACAGAAGTTTTTTTCGGGCGGAGGTTTATGCTCTTCAGAGCCGCCGGTCACTTTGTTCACAGCAGCTCTTTAGCTCAATTTATAAGAAAATTATAAAAATTTAAATGTACAATCTTGTAAGTTTCATGTAAGATATTGGTGTCGAGAAAAGAGTTTCCTGTCATGTTCTGAGGCAGAAAATATTGGTACTCATAAGAAGGAAAAGCAGGGGAGCAGGTAAATATTATGGAACAGGGAATGGGATTGTTGCCGGAGAATTTTGATCCGACTTTTTTATTCGCCTGGAAGGGAATCCGGACGGAAGACGAGCAGAACTATCACTGTCATGAATTTTTTGAGGTGTGCTACATGCAGTCAGGCAGGGGCCTGTATCGGCTGGATGGCGTTTTATATGAAGTGCAGGAAGGGGATATTCTGATCATCAATTCCGGCATGTACCATCAGTCGCTGATGGGAGAAAAGCGGGAAGCCATGGTGCAGTTTTACGTGGGGCTGACGGATGTACAGTTAAATGGGCTTGCGCCCAACAGCTTTCCGTTAAAGGATGGCTGTGCGCTGATTCACACCAGCGGAGATCTGCGGCTGAAGCTGAGCAAACTGTGTATTTCCATGCAGGTGGAAAATGAAATGTGCCGCACCGGCAGATATTATATGATGAAAACCTATGCGATTCAGATGCTGCTGCTGGTTCTTCGGGAACTGGAACAGCAGCCCAAAGCAGGAACGGCGGTCAGCTGCTCTTTTGAGTCGGTGAACCGTAAATATCTGGTGGAAAAGATCGTAGACTATTTTGAGGACCATTATGATCAGAAGATATCGCTGGACCGGATTGCCGGGAACATGTATCTGAGTCCTTTTTATATCTCTAAGATTTTCAAGGCGGAAACCGGGGATACGCCGATTCATTACCTGATCGATATCCGCATGGAAAAGGCCAGGGCCTTTCTGATTCAGGAGCCGGATCTGAGCGTTCAGGAAGTAGCGATGCGGGTGGGCTATGATGATGCCTATCATTTCAGCAAGCTTTTTAAGAAAAAATTCGGAATTTCTCCCTCCGCGCAGCGCAGAGAGAGTGCCGGTCAGGGGGAGTAAGCGATGGACAGCTCATTTGTTTTTGCTGCGGAAATCATCGGAACGGTGGCCTTTGCGTCTTCGGGGGCGATGATGGGAATCCGCAAGAACCTGGATCTGTTCGGCGTGATCGTGCTGGGGCTGTGCGTGGCCGTGGGCGGAGGAATCATGCGCGATATCATTCTGGGACTGACGCCGCCCAGCGCATTTCAGGATCCGGTTTATGCCCTGGTCGCTCTCGGAACATCTGTGGCGCTGTTTTTGGCGGTATATGTGAAGCAGGAGCTTTTACAGAGCCGCTACCTTTTGGTCTACGAAAAAATCATGAATTACTGCGATGCGGCCGGTCTTGGAATTTTTACGGTGCTGGGCGTATACAAGGCTTACTGCCTGGGCTATACCGGCAAATTCTTTCTGATTTTTTTAGGCGTGCTGACCGGCGTGGGCGGCGGCATGATCCGGGATGTGCTGGCAAATACGATGCCTTTTATTCTGCATAAGCATATTTATGCGGTGGCGGCGCTGGCCGGTGCCTGGGTCTGCGCTTCTCTGATCGGAAGCTACACCTATATGTCGATGCTTTTGGGGGCGGGCATGATTGTGGTGATTCGCCTGCTGGCGACCAAATACTGCTGGGATCTGCCAAAGCCGATTCGGGGAAAAAAGACGGAAATCAGCGAACCCCGGTGAACGGTCTGCGTAGAATTGGGGCTTTTACCCTTTCGGGTAGTTTTGCAAGAAAGAATTGCTTTGTCACATTAAAGAAGTTATACTGTAAAAAATGACAGTTTTAAACAGGAGGTAAGGGATATGGGTATCTTAAAAGTCGGTATCGGTGCAGCCAGCGGTGTCCTTGCGGATCAGTGGAGAGAGTATTTTTACTGTCCTTCCATGGAAGCGGATGTTCTGATGAAAAAGGGGGAGAGCCGGAAGTCCCGGCGCGGTTTTAATTCGAAAGCCAGCGATAATCTGATCACAAACGGTTCCATCATTGCGATCAATGAAGGGCAGTGTATGGTGATTGTGGATCAGGGCGCAATTGTGGATGTATGCGCAGAAGCGGGAGAGTTCGTTTATGATACTTCCTCAGAACCCAGCATTTTTTATGGGGATCTCAAAGAAAGCATTAAAAGCAGCTTCAAGCAGTTTGGCAAGCGTGTTTCCATGGGCGGCGATACCGGCAAGGATCAGCGCGTATACTTTTTTAACACGAAAGAAATCATGGGCAACAAATATGGTACGGCGAATCCGGTGCCGTTTCGTGTAGTGGATCAGAATGTCGGACTGGATATTGATATTTCCATTCGCTGTCATGGTGAATATGCATACAGGATTGTGGATCCTATCCTTTTTTATAAGAATGTCTGCGGAAATGTGGAAGATGAGTTCACCAGAGATCGGATTGATTCCATGTTAAAGAGTGAGCTTCTGACAGCTCTGCAGCCTGCGTTTGCAAAGATTTCCGAGATGGGAATCCGCTACAGCGCGCTGCCCGGTCATGCGGCAGATCTGGCAGACGCTCTCAACGAAGTCCTTTCCGAAAAATGGGGCGGCAAATACGGCATCGCCATCAGCACCGTGGGTGTAAACAGCGTAAAGGCTTCGGAAGAAGACGAGAAGATGATCAAGGAACTGCAGCGCAACGCGGCATTCCGCAATCCCAATATGGCAGCAGCCCATCTGGTGGGTGCTCAGGCATCCGCAATGCAGGCTGCGGCAGCCAATGAGAATGCCGGCCCGATGATGGCCTTTGCGGGAATGAACATGGCAGCCAATGCAGGTGGCGCGAACATTTCCGGACTGTTTCATATGGGGCAGCAGCAGGCGGCACAGCCTCAGACTGTGGCAGCAGCACAGCCCAAGGCAGCAGGATGGACCTGCAGCTGCGGTGCTGTCGGCAACACCGGTAAGTTCTGTGCAGAATGCGGAAGCCCCAAACCTGCAGAGAACAATTTCTGGACCTGCAGCTGCGGCGCCAGGAACAAAGGAAAATTCTGTTCCGAGTGCGGAGCAAAGAAGCCGGCAGGTGTGCCGCTGTACAAATGCGACAAGTGCGGCTGGGAGCCGGAAGATCCGAAGAATCCGCCAAAGTTCTGCCCTGAATGCGGCGATCCTTTTAACGATGAGGACATCAGGAAATAAGTGAGATGATCGGGCCGGGCAGTATGTGTCCGGCCTGTGTTATAATTTTTCGGAAAAGAGGTACATATGGCAAACGAAAAGATCATGACATCCACCGGCGAAGAGCTGAATCTTGAGAAAACCAAACGGGAGACTGACCGGAAATGCCCCCAGTGCGGCGGCGTGATGGATTTTGATCCAAAGACCGGAGGGCTTCACTGTCCTTACTGTGACTATGCAGAAGAAATAAAGCAGGAGCAGAGCGGGGAAGAGGGTCCGGCGCAGGAGCTGGACTATGCCAGTGCGGAGAAAACGGAAAACTGTGACTGGGGCGCGAAGAAAAAGGTAGTCATCTGTAAAGCCTGCGGTGCCGAATCTGTTTATGATGAGCTGCAGATTGCAAATGAGTGTCCGTACTGCGGTTCCAATCAGGTTATGGAAGAGAAAAATGAGCAGACCATGGCCCCCGGCGGCGTGGTGCCCTTTAAACTCACGGCAAAGGAGGCGGCTTCAAAGTTTACTTCCTGGATTAAGGGAAAACTCTTTTGTCCCAGAGCTGCGAAGGAAAGCGCAAAACCGGGAGCATTTAAGGGAGTTTATCTGCCCTACTGGACATTTGATGCGCATACAAAGAGCCGATATGAGGGAGAATACGGCATTGACCGTAAGGTGCGCAGAGGAAAAGATGAGGAAGAAATCGTGACCGACTGGTACTCCACAAGCGGTACCTATGTGGAAGATTTTGACGATGAACTGGTGCTTGCTTCCGGACGCTATGAACAATCCCTGATGTCTGATATTGAACCTTTCAATACCGCTGATAATAAGAGTTACAAACCGGAATATGTGGCAGGATTTATTGCGGAACGCTATTCCGTTGGCTTAAAGGAAGCTTTTGAAAAAGCAAAAGAGTTCATCAAAAAGAAGCTGGAAGCCAATATTGAAGATAAAATCAGACGGGAGCATCATGCGGATCACAGCAGGGTGAAAAGAGTGGAGACCCGATACAGCGCTGTGACCTATAAATATCTGCTTTTGCCGGTGTGGCTTTCCAGTTATCAGTATAAAGGAAAAGTATACCATTACATGGTGAACGGACAGACCGGCAAGGCCGGCGGTGAGACTCCGACCTCCTGGCTGCGCGTGGTGATTGCAGTTGCGCTGTTATGCGCAATCGGATTTTTGGTATCCGAATATGTGGAAGTTGGAATCGTGTTTGGCGTGATCACATTGATTTTGACGGTGATCTGCTATTTTACGAAGATGTAGGCGCAAGATTTGTCAGGCTGAACCGGAATATGTTAACCGAGGTGACCAGCAAGCATAAATATGAAAACAATAAGTCCTGCACCATCCCGTTCAGTGTAAAAAAGCGGGAAAGTGCAGGACTTTTTGATCCATACAACATTTAATGCGAGATTCCTTATGGAAACAGTGTTTTAATATTGATCAGCTCATTGTTAAGCACATCGAACTGCCACACACCATGGCCGGGAATTCGGTGCTCTGTCAGATAATAGTGTCCGTCGAAGCTGGAAAAGTAGTAGGGCGTTCCGCCGCCGATGAAGGAAGCATAAATGTCTTCCCAGCTGCCCGATGCCAGGTCTGCCAGATCCTTCACGCGCAAAAGCGTTGCATAGTCCTGACTGCCATAAAGATCGGTGGATACGGTAATATAGAAGTAATCCTGAATCTTCGTCAGCTGAATCATGCCGGCAATTTCTTCCGGAACCGCCCAGCTTTCCAGAACTTCCAGATTTTCTCTGGATGCCCGGATGATCGTTGCGTTGCCGGAAACAAAATAGATGCTGTCGCCATCGATGGTAAAGGAGCGCACATAATAATTGTTAAGCTGTGGAATGGACATGATTTTTTCCAGTCCCACAACGGAAGAATCCGAATCTCTGGCAAAAACATAAAGCTCACCGGTCATGGAGCTGAGCGCATAAAAGCGATTGCTGTCTTCATCATAAGCCACATAGTGGGGGCGAATGCCGATGTCATCAAAGCTCTGAGTCAGATAAAAACGGCCGTTTCTTTTTTCAAAAATGAGAATCCTGTTGTTTTCCGTATCATCTGCCAGATAAACCGTGCCATCACCTGCGATGGTATGCCCTTTATCGATCTGATCGGTCAGTACGAGCCAGTCCGTCAGATCTGCATTCAGATCAGGACTTGTCAGAATCTGATTGTGGTAACAGTCAACAATAAAATAATCCTCCCCGATTTTGGTGATCTGGGTGGGAACGCTTAAAGAAGCCTGTGTATTTTTGATAACGCCGCCTTCCAATGGCTCATCAAGCTGTCCGGCGATCTGCAGAAATTCCGGCCCGGACTGCAGGAAAGACTGCCCGATCAGGGCAGCGATGCTCAGAACAACCAACAGCAAGATAACGAATACGAGCGGACGGTTGGTCAGGCTGCGTTTTCTGACTGTTTTGATATTTTGTTTTTGGATAATTGTGTTTTTATTTTTCATAAATTTGATTATACCATTGCTTTTGGGTGGCGGCAATGGACATTTTGTGATACACTTGTAAAAGGAATGTCTGTGTTGCTGTTTACTTGTGATGTGAGGCGCGTTGTTGTTCTGACGATGACCGGTCACAGAGTGAATGGCAGCAGCGAAAATACAAAGGAGAGAATAAAGATGAAGAAATTTTTAGAAGAGTTTAAGAAATTTGCCCTGCGCGGCAACGTGATTGATCTGGCAGTCGGCGTTATCATCGGCGGCGCTTTTCAGTCCATTACCAATTCTCTGGTAAATGATGTGATTTCTCCGCTGATCGGACTGGTGGCAAATACTGATCTGACCTATCTGGTAGCGACGATCAACGGTGTGGAAGTGCGCTATGGTGCATTTTTGACTGCGGTGATCAATTTCATTATCATGGCATTTGTGATCTTCCTTTTAGTAAAGGGACTTAACGCGCTGGCAAATGTGGGCAGGAAGAAAGAAGCGCCTGCTCCGGCAGCGCCCACCACAAAGATTTGCCCTTACTGCAAGAGTGAGATCGCAATCGATGCGACCAGATGCCCACACTGCACATCTGAGGTGGAGTAACACGGGAGAATCCGGGAAAAGGGCAGGATGGCTGACACGGTGTTTTTTGTGTCGAAAGGAGACGTTTTACGAAAATGAAAAGGGCGTGTGAAAAAATGTGAAAACATTTTTTCACACGTCCCTTTTTTTATGCAGACATGTAGATTTCCCCTAAAAAAGCGAATAATCCCCCTTACCCCATAAGTTTGACGGAATCATAACTTATGCAGCTGCCTTGCTTTT
>JAFUMV010000114.1 GCA_017482485.1 Lachnospiraceae bacterium | reverse complement strand
TCTGGCCGTATCGCTCTCCAATTTCAAAAATCCGGCCTGCATTTTCTGAAGTGCCCGTTTTTCAATCCGGCTTACATAGCTGCGCGAAATTCCCAGCTGCTTTCCGATCTCCTTCTGGGTCACTTCATTTCCGCCCGGCAGACCATACCTAAGAAGCAGCACTTCCCGTTCCCTTTTGGACAATTGTGACTCCATCAGACCGTAAAGCACTTTCAGACGCCGGTTTTTCTCCATTTCCTCCACAATATCGGTCTGTTCCTGCTCCATTACGTCCAGCAGGCTTATTTCATTGCCTTCCCGATCGGTCCCGATGGGTTCAAACAAAGACACTTCCCGCGACGTTTTCTTTTTGCTGCGCAGCATCATCAGAAGTTCATTGTCGATACAGCGAGCCGCATAGGCCGCCAGCCGATTGTTTTTCTCCGGATCAAAAGTGTCCACCGCCTTGATCAGACCAATGGTTCCGATGGAAATCAAATCCTCCATATCTTCATCCACATTGGTGTACTTTTTGGCCACATGAGCCACCAGGCGGAGATTGTGTTCAATTAAAAGCCGCTTTGCCTCGCTTTTTCTTCCGGCATCCTCATCCCGCAATGCCTGTATGCATAGGCTTTCCTTTTCTTTCGACAGGGGTTTTTGAAAAGTTTTCAACCTTTGACTCCCCGGCCGGCTGCAAGCTCCGGCTTTCATCAGTTTACTCTATTCTATGTAAACCGGCTGCCCTTCGTGCCTTTCCATCTGTCCCTATTTCAAAGCGGTATTATTTCATCAAAAGCCATAATTCTGCGGCTGTTTTGCGCTGCATTCCGTAAACAGCCATTTTGCTGCAGTCTTATATTCTGAAAGCTTCTGAGCCTTTTTGATCTTTTTTAAATATTTTTCCTGATCCTGATAAAGTTTTCCCCAGTAAAACCAGAGTTCTTTCATTTTAAATAAAACATCTCTCTCCCCGGAAAGAATGTGACAATAGTCTTCCACCAGCCGGTCATGAAAAGCCAGCATCCTTTTTGGGTCAGGAGCCGGAGCCGTCGACAGTCCGTTCCCGGTTTCACCGCTCATTTGGTCCGCTGCGCCCCGCTTAGCGCCTTCCAAAAGTCCCGGATTGACTAAAAGGCCTCTGCCCAGCATGATCGAGTCCACAGAGGGAAAATCTTCCCGGAAAGTCCGGATTTTTTCCAGATCAAACAGATCTCCGTTATAACAGACCGGATTTTTGCTTTCTTTCAGGGCAAAAGCAAAAACATCTGTATTGGGGCTGTTTTTATAATAGTCCGTCTGCACTCTTGGATGAATAATCAATTTTTCCAATGGATATCTGTTAAAAATCTCCAAAAGCGGTCCGAATTCCTCAGGATCCTCTTTTCCGATTCTGGTCTTCACCGAAATCTTCCTGTCGCATTTTTCAAATATTTCCGAAAAAAAAGCGTCCAATTCACCGGGAAATGCCAGAAAGCCTGCCCCCTTTTTCTTTGCCACAACCGTGCCCGAGGGACAGCCCAGATTCAGATTCACTTCTTCATAGCCCAGCGCTTTGAGCTGCTGTGCCATTTTCAGAAAGCCCTCTGCCTGGTTGGTGAGGATCTGGGGAATCACGCAGATTCCCTCATTATGCTCCGGCAGCACATCATTCCATTCCCGGGAGGTAAAGCTCTTTCCCTGCTTGGGGGTAATAAAGGGCGTATAATATCGATCCACAGAAGGGAAAAAATCATGATGGGCATTCCGAAACACATACCCGGTGATTCCCTCCAGCGGCGCAAAACAATATTCCATTTTTTCTCTCCTCCCCTACTCCTCTTCTTCCAGCAAAAACTGCGCCAGAACATAGTTGCTCAAATCCACCCCTCTGGGCGTCAGCTTCAGCATATTTCCATCCGCCAAACCCGTCAGCAGCTCATCCTTTTTCAGCCGGTCCAGCACAGGCCCGTACACCTTTCGAATACCGATGCCGAACTGCTTTTCAAACTCCTCTGCCGATATGCCTTCGGTCAGGCGCAGGCCCAAAAACATGAATTCTTCCATCTGTTCCGCTTTTGTCAGAACCTGAACGTCTTCCCGGCAGGACTGTCTGCCGGACTTTTCTGTATGAAACACTTTTTGGTATGCTTCCAGATCATCCGTCATCTTCCAGCGCATATTTTTCACCAGAGACGCCGCACCCAGGCCCAGGCCCAGATAATCCGTCCGCCGCCAGTACCCCTTATTGTGAAGGCATTCCTTTCCTGCCTTCGCATAATTGGAAATTTCATAGCGATGATAGCCGTAGGATTGCAAAAGCGTTTCCGTCTGTTCATACATCAGACGTTCCTCGTCCTCGTCCGGCAGCGCAGGCCAGTGGGGCTGCTTTTCGCCGAACCCATCATTTTGATCGTGCTGCCTGGGCCGGCTTCCGCAGCGTTCTTCACTTTCCTTTCGGCTGTCACCGCAGTCTCTATAACGCTCCCAAAAGGGCGTTCCTTCCTCGATAATCAGGCTGTACGCCGAAATATGCTCTGGCCCAAGCTCTGCCACCTTTTTCAGCGTATCCAGCCAGCCGGCCAGGCTCTGCCCCGGCAGCGCACTCATCAAATCCACATTAATGTTGGTAAACCCGGCCTCTCTTGCCCCATGGAAATTTTCCAGAAAATCGCTATAGCTGTGAATCCGGCCCAGCGCCTGCAGTTCTGCATCACAGGCGGACTGCAGCCCCAGGCTCAGCCTGTTGATCCCGGCGTTTCGATATCCTTTTAACGCTTCAAAATCCAGTGTGCCCGGATTGCTTTCCATGGTGATTTCCGCATCTTTTGCCACTTCGAAGGACATAAAAATCCGTTTCATGATCCGTTCCATCTGAGAAACCGATAAAAGGGATGGCGTCCCGCCGCCAAAAAAGACGGTCCTTACCACATAATCCCGATATTGGGCCGCTTCCTGCGAAATCTGCGCAATCAAGGCTTCCACATAGTCTGCAATCACGCCATTGGCGGCCGGTGCAGATAAAAAATCGCAGTAAAGGCATTTTCTTTTGCAAAAAGGAATGTGTAAATAAAGACCCAGCGGCCGCTTTACAGCTTCCGCCGGGCTTAAAATTGTTTCAGACATAAAATTTCCTCCAGGCCTGTGACAGCCTGCAAGGATGCCTCTTTATGCGGGCCATCCTTTACTTGTCATCCAGCTTCAATACGCTCATGAAGGCCTTCTGCGGAATTTCCACGTTGCCGATCTGGCGCATCCGTTTCTTGCCTTCCTTCTGCTTTTCCAAAAGCTTCTTCTTACGGGTGATATCGCCGCCGTAACACTTCGCAAGCACGTCTTTGCGCATTGCCTTAACGGTTTCTCTGGCGATGACCTTGCCGCCCACAGCTGCCTGAATCGGAATTTCAAACAGATGACGGGGAATTTCATCCTTTAACTTTTCGCACATTTTGCGTCCGCGCTCGTAGGCGCTTGCCTTATGCACAATAAAGGACAGGGCATCCACTTCTTCCTTGTTGATCAGGATATCCAGCTTCACCAGTTCGGACTGCTCATACCCCTTGATTTCATAATCGAAGGAAGCATAGCCTCTGGAACGGGATTTGAGCGCATCAAAGAAATCATAAATGATTTCGTTTAACGGCAGTTCATATTTTAACAGCGCACGGGTTTCTTCCATATATTCCATGCCAAGGTAGCGTCCGCGGCGCTCCTGACACAATTCCATAATGGGACCGATAAATTCGGTGGTCACCATGATTTCCGCGCTGACAATGGGCTCCTCCATATAATCGATTTCGGAAGGATCCGGAAGATTGGAGGGATTGGTCAGCTCGATCATCTCTCCGCTCGTCTTATGCACGCGATATACAACGCCGGGCGCAGTGGTTACCAGGTCCAGATTGTATTCTCTTTCCAGACGTTCCTGAATGATTTCCAGATGTAAAAGTCCCAGGAAACCGCAGCGGAAGCCAAATCCCAGCGCAATGGAGGTTTCCGGTTCATAGAAAAGAGAAGCATCATTTAACTGCAGCTTTTCCAGCGCATCTCTCAAATCCGGATATTTTGCACCGTCTGCAGGATACATGCCGCAGTAAACCATGGGATTTACCTTTTTATAACCGGGCAGCGGCTGGCTGCAGGGCCTGTCCGCATTGGTAATGGTGTCGCCCACCCGGGTATCCTTCACGTTCTTAATAGATGCGGTCAGATAGCCTACCATGCCAGCGGAAAGCTCTTCACAGGGAATGAACTGTCCGGCACCGAAGTACCCCACTTCCACCACGTCAAAAACGGCGCCGGTGGCCATCATTTTCACCTTTGTGCCCTTCTGCACCTTACCTTCCATGATACGGAAAAAGACGATTACACCTTTATAAGGATCATATAAAGAATCAAAAATCAGCGCCTGCAGCGGATTGTCCATACTGCCGCCGGGTGCCGGGATTTTTGTCACAATCTGCTCCAGCACATCTTCGATATTGAGACCGTTCTTGGCAGAAATCAGCGGTGCATCCGAAGCATCCAGGCCGATGATATCTTCGATTTCTTCCTTTACCCGTTCCGGCTCCGCGCTGGGCAGGTCAATCTTATTGATAACCGGAAAGACTTCCAGATCATGATCCAGCGCCAGATAAACATTTGCCAAAGTCTGGGCCTCAATCCCCTGTGCCGCATCCACCACTAAAACCGCACCGTCACAGGCTGCCAGAGCACGGCTCACTTCATAGTTAAAGTCCACGTGTCCGGGGGTGTCGATCAGGTTGAAAATATACTCTTCTCCGTCCTTTGCCTGATAGATTGTGCGAACCGCCTGAGACTTGATGGTAATGCCTCTTTCTCTCTCCAGATCCATGTTGTCCAGAACCTGTTCCTGCATCTCTCTGCTGGTTAAAAGTCCTGTTTTCTCTATAATTCTGTCCGCCAGCGTCGATTTACCATGATCGATGTGGGCGATAATACAAAAATTTCTGATGTTGCTCTGATTGATTACAGCCATACTTCCTCCTGATCTGTTTTCCAATGCAATGCGGCATTCATATCCTCTGACGCTTTTGCACACGGGTATACATTCAGAATTAGTATAGCAAAGCATTGATTTTTGGTCAATATCCGAAATCAGCCCCGGAAAGCTCCATATCCAGAATTTTCGCAAGCGGAATACAGGCATTGTAGCATTCCTCATATGTATTGTTTTGCGCGCCCATCTCAATCAGCAGATATCTGGCCTTCAAATGCATATTGTAACGGTAGCCCTTTAAGTAAATGCGTCTTGTCAGCCCCGGATAATATTCGTTGCACAGAACCTGCATCTGAAAGGAAAAGGCCAGATTATCCGCAATATTTTCATTGGGAAGATAATCGATGTCTCCATGTTTTCTGGTGCGGGAAAGTCCGTTAAAAAACATGAACATGGCGGTCGGACGGCCGTCAATTTCCGTCACCAGCCTTGTCTGTTCCGCCATCTGATCCCTGTGCAGATCGATGACCACCTCAATGGTGGGATTTTCCTCCAAAAGCGCCTCAATGGCAGGCAGGGAATTATTGTAAGCATAGTCCCTGTTTTCCACATCGTACTGTCCCAGATGATGCAGCACATTATATCCGTACTGATCCTCGAGAATTCTTGTCAGCACCTCGCCCACTCCCTCAATTGTCGTTGTCCGGTCCCCCTGCACAGAATCGGCAAAGTTCTCCTGGGAATGGGTATGATAAATCAGAATCTGGGGGCTGTCATCTGTTCTTTTTTCAATGGAAAGATCCTTTCCCAGCAAATCCTCCAGATTCAGCTGGCTTTCATCCACCACGGTGGACGCATCCACTGCATAAAATTCTTTTACCAGGGCATCGAATTTTTCATAGTAATTCCACTGATAAGTCTCCTTTTTGGCTATATCGGAAGCAATCTCGGGAATCTCCTTTAAACCGCTCTCCAGCGCTTTATCCGCTTCGGAATCTTTTCCTGCCCCAACCTGCGCATCTTTCTCCTGATTTTGTATTGCCTCATTTTCCTGACGCAAAAGTTTTTGCATCTCTTCGTCCGCCAAAATACGCCCGTCAGAGCTTTCGGGGGTTCTCATCTGATCTGCGCCCATTTCATCGCTGTACTCGTCCTGTCCCTCTGCCCGTATGATTTCCTCGTAGGTGCTGCCGCTTTCCGATAACAAAACGATATTCTTTTGCTTTGCCATAAAAGAAAGCTGCGGAAACTGTGCCGCTGCGATCTCCCAGATGCCCAACCCTGCAGGCTCATCTGCAAAAGAAAGAGCAGGGCACCAGAGACGCACCATGGCATCCTCCAGCCGGATGAACACAGATCTGGCCAGAGAATTTTTTTCGGATTCTGTTTTTGTCTCTTTTTCGGGAAGCGCAAATATCAGAATTACCAGTGCCAGAAGAATCACTGTCAGCCTGTATATAATTTTTCGGAATCTGTCTTTTTTCTCCATGAAAAAATATATGCAGCCAGGCTGTTTGCATATGCGAAAATCTGCTGCATCTGTGTCAAATACCCGATTTTTATATTGTTATTCCAGCTTCTCCATGCTCAGCGCCAGATTGATTCCTTCAGAAATGGTATAGCTTAACCGCTTGATGGTTTCATCAATGTCCTTGCTGGTCACATACATGTTATTCAGCTCCGACACGGCCTGGGGATGCTCTCTTGGCGCCACCAGCCGCATGTCTTTGCCCTTTTCCATCTGCTCCAGCGCATCCCCCACAATGGTGGCCGCATCCACGACTGTGGGCACTCCAATCGCAATGACGGGCACACCCAGACTTTCCTTTGTCAGGGCGTTTCTGTGATTCCCCACACCCGAGCCCGGATATATGCCGGAGGTGCTCACCTGAATGGTTCGATTTAACCGCCGGGTGCTGCGCGCTGCCAGAGCATCCACCACCACCAGAAAGTCCGGCCTGGTCTCCTGCACCACGCCCCGGACAATCTCCGCACTTTCCATACCGGTTCGCGCCATCACACCGGGCACAATACAGCTGATCATATGCATTCTTTCCTTATTATACGCAGCCTTTCCGTATTCCAGTATTACATGACGATTGACAAAAAGATTATCTGCCACATGCGGTCCGAGCGCATCCGCCGTCACATCCCGGTTTCCCAGCCCCACAATCATGACCGACTGCTCCTTTTCCGGTTCCGGCACTACACTCCAAAGCTGCCTGGCCAGTTCCAGTGATACTTCCCGATGATAATTCTCATCCTGTTCCGCCAGTGCAGGAGCTTCCAGCGTAATGTAGGTACCGATTGGCTTACCCATGATTTTTGCTCCGTTTTTTGTCTCGATTTTCACCCGGCTGATATGGATTCCCGTTTCTTCCTTATCCTCTTCTTCGAGAATAACTCCGTGAATCTCGCCTCCCTGGTCTCCGATCCGCTCACGATCTTCCAGCGCAAGATCTGTCCGCACCGTAAAACTGCTCATCTTTCCCTCTCCCTTTGCCGACTTTCTTCGTCAGTTCAAAAACAGGCTGATTTTCAGCTGTTCTGAACGGTTACCTTTTTTTATAGTATGCACTTTCCCCCGGCTTCGCCGCAAACTTCGCTCATTTTCAGGCGCTCAGCTCAAGTGCCTGTATGTTTGAAAAATTATGCAGGCATGATTTTTTCAAACGCGGGGCGCATGACTGAACTGTTACACACTGGAACTATTTTTTACAAAAATAAGCAAATTATGTATTGACAGAACGGTTTTCATCCCCTAGAATACATATGTATGTTTACATTAGAACGTCCGTGTCCGGCTTTAATGAAACAATCATATATTGTAAATCACTGGTTTGATCAATGGAGGTATCATCGTGGCAAATATTAAATCCGCAAAGAAGAGAATTTTAGTTAACAGAACAAAGGCTGAAAGAAACAAAGCAATCAAGTCTTCCGTTAAGACTGCAGTGAAGAAGGTTCGCGTTGCTATCGAAGCAAACGACAAGGCTGCTGCACAGGCTGCTTTAGTTGCTGCAAGCGCAACAATCGACAAGGCTGCTTCCAAGGGTGTTTATCACAAGAACACAGCATCCAGAAAAGTTTCCCGTCTGGCAAAAGCTGTTAACGAAATGGCTTAATAGCAAGCACGAGATCATTTTTCAGAATAAATTTATATGTGTTTAAGCCTTTACAGGTGTTGACACATACCGCCAAGCAATTATAAAGCCTCAATTCCTGCCGTCACGGGAATTGAGGCTTTTCGTTTTTCCTCCGCTCAAATCTCTGCCAGACTCCCCGTTAAGGCGGTCATCCCACTGAGATCAGCTATCCCGCCTTATTTCTTTTTATCCTCAAGAATCAGCCTGCGCAGCGCTTCCACGCCCGTCCGGATCGCCCCGTCAGTGTCATGAACCACCGGATTGTCAAGCCCTGCTTTCTCACGCTCCTGATTGGCCACTGCTAAAAAAACAGAACCGCAGCGCACTCTTAAATAACTGGCTACAACAAACAAAGCAGCAGACTCCATTTCCGAAGCCTTACAGCCCAGACGAAGCCACGCGCTCCACTTCTGCTGCAGTTCATAATCCACAGGCATCAGCTCGGGGCTGTGCTGTCCGTAGAAGGAATCCTTACACTGCACCACCCCCACATGAGCTGTCATGGAAAGCCTGGCCGCAGCATTTCGCAGCGCATTGACCACATCCGGATCAGCCACTGCCGGAAACTCGATGGGCGCATATTCCCGGCTGGTTCCTTCCGCCCGGATTGCTCCCGTGGCAATCACCAGATCGCCGCTTTTGACCTCCAGGTCCATTCCGCCGCAGGTTCCAACCCGGATAAAGGTATGCGCTCCTGCCTTCACCAGCTCCTCCATGGCGATCGCTGCCGAAGGACCTCCGATTCCCGTGGAAGTTACACTGACTTTTACCCCTTCCAGATAACCATTGTAGGTCACATATTCCCGGCTGTCCGCCACCAGCACCGGATCGTCAAAATATTGCGCTATCTTTGAGCATCTTTTGGGATCACCGGGCAGAATTACGTACTGACCGACTTCCCCGTTTCTGATCTGTAAATGATACTGGGTACCTTCTTCCGCATATTTCATGGGCCGACTCCTTTCTCATTCCTGTTTTCCAAATTGTTCTGCAGGCGGCTGCTTTCAGCACAGAGCCGTCCGCATCAGCCGCTGCCCTGCAGCAATATTTCTGCTAAAACTGCAAATCCACCTTTTTTTCATAAATGCAGACCTGCATGCCCTCTTTTGCCCTGCAGCCTGTCAGCGCCTTTCCATTTCCGCTTCCCAGTGCAGCATACCGCTCACACAAAGACAAATCCGCCTGGGCTGCTGATTCCAGCTGCGCCTTGGTATAGGTAAAATAAGGCACATCCAGCCGGTCAGCCAAAGCCGTCACAGCAGGCTCCTTTGCCAGATTTCTTTCCGAAAATATGGCACAGACTCTCGCCCTGGAAAGATGACTGTCCGTCAGCACATTTCCCACAAACTGCTCCAGCTGCATTCTATCGGTTCCCGGCATACAGGTCACGCCCAGCACGAGGTTGCGCGGAAACATCCTGCATTCTTTTTCAAAATGGGGGGCCTCCCAGTCATCCGTGACGGAAATACCGCAGGTTGGCACCTCCGGCATTTCCTGCGTGCTCCGGGCCATTTCCTTACCGGTCCACACAAGCCCCTCCGGCACCACACCTTCTATGGGATAATCGCTGTAAATTCCAATCTTCTCTCCTGCTGCCATGGCCGCCGCCAGTGTTTTGATTCGGAAAATATCCTGAATATGCAGCTGATTTTTCCGGGCAAAAGCGTCCATCCGAAACTGCTCTTCTTTTGAACGAAAATCAGTGATCACGGCGGTCGCATCAAACAGTTTGGCAAACCAGACGCACCACTCATCCGTACCCTGCATGGTTCCCGGCAAAAAAGGAATCACAAAACGGCCCGCCTCGTCCACAACGACCACCGCCGGTCCCTTCTTTTTCATAAAAGGCATCACCGCACGCACGCATCTTTCCAGATCTGTCAGAAAGATGAAAAGATCCTGTTTCTCCCATAAATCCGTCAACAGCTGATTCAGGGACTTAAAGGGAATCAGTTTTCTTCCCGTATATTTATGCCAGCTGTAGCTGGCTGCCTGATGATTTTTATCCTGTAACAAATCCACCAGCTCCAGATTCTTCTGCGCGCCTGCTCTGGTGAATGAAATGACACTGATTTTCATGGACGCCTCCCCATAAGTGCTGTCGATCATAAAGGTGGGTACCGCAAACAGACGATAACCAAACCATGCCTTTTATCTATCTTATCATTATTTTGTAAAATAGACAAACATCTTTGACAGAAATCTGCACATTGGTTACAATATTTAACATAACCGCGCATTCCTGCTCTTTTGAGGAGATTTTATGAATACAGAAGAATTGATGAAAATGCAGCCTTTCTGGCTGCACCTTACAGACACGCAGAAAAGTCTGGTGCTTGAAAATACAATACAGCTTCATTTTGACAGCGGCACGCCGATTCTGACCGGCCACTGCAACTGTCTCGGACTCATTTTTGTCCTGTCCGGCGTTTTGAGGGTTTATCTTCTGGCAGAAGACGGCCGCCAGATCACCATCAGCCGCCCGCATGCTGCTGACAACTGCGTTCTTTCCGCCTCCTGCGCCCTTTCTGCCATCACCTTTGACGTGCAGATCGAAGCGGAAGAAGACTGCACCCTTTTCGTGCTTCCTTCCTGGTTGCTCACGGAACTGATGCGGGTAAATGTCCATATGGAGGCCTATCTCTACCGCCTGACCACCGAGCAGTTTTCATTGATTATGAATTCCATGGAACGGATGTTTTTCATGACTCTGGAACAGCGAATAGCCGCTTTTCTCATTGACGAATCCGCCGAACGCGGTACCCCATCAATTCCCTTTACGCAGGAAAAACTGGCAACCGCCATCGGTTCTGCCCGGGAAGCGGTGAGTCGGGTGCTGAAAATTTTTGTCAAAGAAGGCTGTGTTATGTTATCCAGAGGCTGCATTCAGATTCTGGACAAAAATGCGCTTTATCAAAAGCTTTCGATGTAAAGGTATATTTGAAAAATCCACGCCGTTTTCCCGATACCGCAGGCAGCGCCGGGATACAGCCAACAATTGAAACGCTGTCCCCCGGCGCCGTCAGGCATCGGCAATCTTTCCCCTTATTGATAGCTGTCCAGCTTTTCTGCCAGCACATCCTTACTCTGCACGCCAACCATGCGGTCCACTTCCTTGCCATCCTTAAAAATGATCAGCGTAGGAATGTTCATGACACGGTACTGTGCCGCCAGAGATTCTTCCTCATCCACATTGAGTTTGCCTGCGTTATAGCCTTCTTCTGCCAGCTTCTCAATGGCCGGTCCCTGCATTCTGCAGGGCATGCACCAGGTTGCCCAGAAGTCTACTAAAACGGGGCCCTGCGCCTGTAATACTTCCGCGTTAAAATTATCTGCTGTAAATTTCTTTGCCATATGTGTTTCCTCACTTTCAGATTTTGTGTCCCGATCAAAAAGCAGGCTGCCGGTTTCTTTCCCCGATGCCTTTTCTTTGTCTTTTCTGATGTCAGTATATCCAATTTTTCAAAAAACTTCTGTGACGAAGTCACACTTTTACCTCTTTTCGCAAAAGCCACAGACAGATAATGTTGGGAATCGCCATACAGGCATTCGCCAGATCAGACAGATTCCAGACAAGCTCTAAAGACAAAACGGCTCCCAGATACACAAATACCATATAGGCAACTTCAAATACCTTTTTGCCCTTTTCGCCCCAGAGATAGTTTGCGCTGCATTCCCCGTAAAAGCTCCAGCCGATGATGGTCGCAAAGGCAAACAGCACCAGACACAGCGACAAAAGTTTTTCTCCCGCAAAAGGCAGCCCGGAAAAAGCCACAAAACAGTAGGTATCCTGCGAAGCGTGCTGATAAGCTGCCGGATTTTTTACCATATCGCTCAGAATCGCAAGACCGGTGATGGCACACATCACAATGGTATCCCAGAAAATTCCTGTCATGGACACCAGCCCCTGCTTTGTCGGCGAGTCTGTTTCCGCCGCTGCCGCAGTCATCGGCATGGAGCCCATTCCCGCTTCATTGGTGAAAAGCCCTTTTGCCATACCGACCCGAATCGCCGTCATCACAGCGGTTCCCGCAAAACCGCCGATAAAAGACTTTCCTGAAAAAGCGCCTTTTACAACAGCATATAATGCAGCGGGAACATAGGGCAGATTTTTCCCGATCACATACAGGCAGCCGCCCAGATAAATCACACTCATCACCGGAACCAGATAGGTACATACCTTCGCTGTCTTTTTCGCACCGCCGATCAGAATGCTGCCCGCCAGCATCGCTGCCGCAATGCCCACCAGATGAGGGGAAATATTGATATGCTCTGTCACGGCTGCTGCCAGAGAATGAGACTGCACGCTGCTGCCCACACTTAAAGCCGCCACAACTCCGAAAAAGGCAAATATCACTGCCAGCCATTTTTTATGCAGAACCCGCTCCATCACATACATGGGTCCGCCATAGAGCGTTCCGTCTTTTTTTCGTATTCTGTACTTTGCCGAAAGATAGCATTCTGCATAACAGGTTCCCATTCCCAGAAGACCGCTGATCCAGCACCAGAACAGCGCACCCGGACCGCCGATTGCGATGGCGGTGGAAATTCCGATGATATTGCCGGTGCCGATGGTGGCAGCCAGAGCTGTAGCGAGCGCCTCATAAGCGGAGACCCCGCCCTTTTTGGCCCCGTTTTTTGCAAAACTGAAACGAATTCCCTGCGGAATTTTTTTCTGGATAAACCCCAGTTTAAAAGTAAAGTACAAATGGATGCCCAACAGGAGCACCAACATCGGAAAATTCCATAAAAAGTCGCATAATGTTTCAATGAGTTGATTGATCTGTTCCATATCCTGTACCGGATTTCTTCTGTTTTAAACAGGATATGGCAGACGCCCTGAAAATAAAACTTCCATTCGGAAATTTATTTCACATTCATCACAAGCATCTGCAGCCGGTTTTCGATATTTGCAAAGCTCACATCCGGATCATAATCCAGCGGCAGGATCTGTGCATCCGGGTACAGCTCTTTTAAGCGCTTGCTGATGCCCCGTCCCACCACGTGGTTTGGCAGACAGCCGAAGGGCTGCAGGATAACAAAGCAGCGGCAGCCCTTTTTGGCGTGATGAAGAATTTCTCCGGGAATCAGCACGCCTTCGCCCGCATCAAAAGTATGATGGATGATGGGGTCGCTTTCCTTCACCAGGTCCTGCATGCGGCAGGCAGCCTCATAAAGCGGATGGTCCGAAGCGATCCTGTCCGTCAGATCATGGGCCAGATTAAAGACATTATTCGCCACCCGATACCAGACCTTTTTATCTGCAGGTTTTTTCAGATGGTATTCCTTGATCTGAGAGTCCTGATAAAAGTAGGTTTTCCGAATCACGTCGGTCATCCGGGCTTCGATAATCTCAAAGCCGTTCTTTTCCAGATAGGCCTCAATATCATGGTTCGCGCCCGGATGAAAATTCAAAAGATATTCTCCCACAATCAGCACCCCCGGCTTTTTGTCTGATCGATCATAGGAAACCTCCTTCATAATGGCGATCGCTTTTTGGAAGCCTTCTTTGGCACCGGATATTCCGCGGTGCTCCAGCCCATAAATCACTTCGTCCAGCGCGCGCTCAAAAGCGGCATCCGCGCTGCCCTTTTTCAGCTCATAGGGGCGCATTTTCCGCAAAAGCTCTTCCAGCGCATCGATCATGGGAAGTGCAAATGCAATCCGCAGAGCGGAAAGCATATTCATTTTAAAGCCAGGATGAACCTCATGGTAATCTTCATCGTCGTTGGTTAAAATCGGCACATGGGAATAGCCTGCATCGTCCAGCGCCTTGCGCAAAAGCGCCGTATAATGGGTCAGCCGACAGTCGCCCACATATTTTCCCATGCCGATGGCTGTTTCTTTCTCATCGTATTTTCCGCTTCGCAGGGCCGCCAGCGCTTCGCCGATCACAATCTGGGCAGGGAAACAGATATCATTGTGCACATATTGTTTGCCCAGGCGAATCGCCTCATCCCGTCCCACAGGAAGAGGCACCGCCTGTATTCCCTGTGTTTTTAAGGCCGCAGACATCACACGGCAGAACGCGTGGGAGGTATTGGGCACAAGCACGACTTTTTCTTTCCTGCTCTGCTTTGTGAATTTCACCGGATAGGGATCCGAAAGCGCCCTGACTTCACGGTGGACTCCCTGCTTTTTTTGCATGGACACGGTTTCCACAAAAGAACGCACCCGTATGCCCAGCGGTCCCTGCACATCGCTTTCGTCCACTTTTAACACCAGCGGCACCTTTCCCGAAATTTCCTTCATCATGCGGATGATTTCATCGGAAAGATAAGCGTCATGCCCACAGCCGAAGCTGACCAGCTGCACATATTCCAGATGCTCATTTTCTGCCGCCAGAATCGCAGAGGAAAGCATGCGGGCATGATAATTATTCACCACATCCAGACGGCAGTTGCTTAAATCCACCGTTTTTGTCTGCGCAAGGCTGTCGGCGGTAAGCACAGGAATGCCCAGCCGCACAAACATTTCCGGAATCTCATGATTTACCAGCGGATCATTCTGATAAGGGCGGGAAGCCAGCACCACCGCATAGGTTCCTTTTGCTTCAGCTTCACTCAGTACACGCTGCCCTTCCCTTTCCAGATCGCTGTGAAATTTCTTCTGCGCCGCATCCGCCATGGAAATGGCAGCCAGCACATGTTCCTGCGAAATGCCGAACATATCCTTCATATATGCGGAAAGCTGACGGTTCCTGTCCCCATCGGTATACCAGTGAAACAACGGTGCATCAAAGGGAATGCCGTACCGCTCCTTTGGATGATCCGAATTGCGCACCACAATGGGATAGCCTTTTACCACCGCGCACATGGACTGACTGGTTTTTTCCGTGTTTTCAGACGGCACGGTTGTAATGGTGGGCATAAAAATCCGATCCACCTTTTTCTGAGCGAGATTTCGCAGATGACCGTGCACCAGCTTTGCCGGAAAGCAGACGGTATCCGACGGCACTGCTGACAGTCCGTTTTCATATATTTTTCTCGTGCTGGCATCCGAAATCTGCACCCCATATCCCAGTGCACGCCAGAAAGTGCTCCAAAAAGGCATTGTCTCCCAATAGGAAAGCACTCTGGGCAGGCCGATGGTAATCCCTTTTTCCGGCTCCAGCAGACTGTAATCATAGTCCGCAAACAAAAGCTTTTCCCGGAACTGAAACAGATTGGGAACTTCCCGCTTTTTGGCCTGTTTCTCCTTTAACTGCTTTCGCACTGCCTCATCCTTCAGATCGCCCAGCACCTCGCCGCGCTCGCAGCGATTGTTGGTCACCCAGGTTTTCCCGTTGGAGAAGGTCACGATGGTGCGTTTGCAGTGGTTCATACAAAACGGGCAGGGAGCATTCGCCTCCTGGGTATAGGAAAAATCATTCATGGCATCCAGCCCGATGAATGTCCTTTTCCCATCCCCCTCTTCAAACCGTTCTTTGGTCAAAAGAGCTGCACCGATGGCTCCCATAATGCCCGGATAAGGTGCCCGGATCACTTCCCTGCCGGTGTACTGCTCCATGGCCCGCAGCACAGCGTCATTTTCAAAGGTGCCGCCCTGGACCACAATCCGATCTCCCAGACTTTCCAGATTGGAAATGCGAATGACCTTGGTGAACACATTTTCAATGATCGAACGGCACAGTCCAGCCATAATGTCCTGCGGCAGTTTGCCGTTTCTCTGCTCCGTGATCACGCTGCTGTTCATGAACACGGTGCACCGGCTGCCAAGCACTGCGGGATTCCGGGAAGAAAATGCAGCCTCGGCAATCTGATCTACGGAAATGTTTAATGTGGAGGCGAAGTTTTCCAGAAAAGAACCACATCCCGAGGAACAGGCTTCATTGACCACAATATTGGTGATGATTCCTTTATCAATCCAGATGGCTTTCATATCCTGACCGCCGATATCCAGAATAAAGCTGGCATCCTTCACATACTTTTCCGCCGCTCTGGCATGCGCCACCGTTTCCACCACATGACACTCTGCATCAAAGGCGTTGGCAAACAGCACCTCTCCATAGCCGGTGGTTCCTGCCGCGATGATGTAAAGTTCTGCTCCGACGCTGTGATAGCGATCCCGCATGGCGATCAGCGCCTGTTTGGCCACCCGCAGCGGATTGCCCTCATTGGGCGCATAAAAAGAGTCCAGAATCTCCTCCTTTTCATCCATCAGCACAAATTTTGTGGTGGTGCTGCCCGAATCAATTCCCAGATAGGCCCGAACCACTTCTCCTTTTTGAGGTTTCCGCCAGCCTTTCTTCACATGCGCATGACGCTTCTGGAATGCTTTGCGCTCTTCTTCGGAGGAAAAATACAAAATTCCTTTTGCAGACCCGGACTGATTTCTCTCTCTGCGCATCTTTGCAATTTTGCCCTGCATTTCCGGCATGGTGTAACATTTCTTCTCATCCCGGAACATATCCGTCAAAGACAGCGCCGCTCCATAGGCGATCATGATTTCGGGATGCTTCGGAATCAGAATCTCTTCCGGCTTAAGCTCCAGACGCTGCGCAAACACTTTGATCAGCTCAGGATGAAAGGTCAGCGGACCGCCCTCAAACACCACCGGCTTTGTGATATCCAGCCCCTGTGCCAGCCCGCCGATTGTCTGTTTGGCAATGGCATGAAACGTGGAAAGCGCCAGATCCGACCTTGCCGCTCCCTGATTTAAAAGCGGCTGAATATCCGTTTTGGCGTATACGCCGCAGCGCCCGGAAATATCATAGACACAGCTTCCCTGCGCTGCCAGCGAGTTAAACTTCTCCACCGGCACCTTCAGTATGGAAGCGACCTCATCAATAAATGCTCCCGTGCCGCCGGCACAGCTTCCGTTCATTCTCATGTCCGAAACGCTGGTCTGCCCGGTCTGACTATCCTTATGGAAAAAAATGATTTTCGCGTCCTGCCCGCCCAGTTCAATGGCGGTTCCCACCGATTTGTAATATTTTTTCAGGGCGATGGAATTGGCAACCACCTCCTGCACAAAGGGCAGCTCCATCCCTTCCGCCAACGGTTTTGCGCCGGACCCTGTCAGACACAGCCGGATTTGGCTCTGCGGAAACTGAAGCTGAAATTTTTCCAATGCAGCCTCCATGCTCTGTAACTGATGAGCGTTATGCCGCTGATAATCCGAATATACGATATCTTTGCTTTTTAAATCGACTGCAACAATCTTTGTCGTAGTGGAACCGATATCAATTCCCACCAGCAGTTCATTCCTTTTCTGTTCGTTCTGCAAAATCATATGTATCAATATCCTGTCATAAAAAAATGCGCACAGAAGCTGTCACTCAGCTTTTGTCTCACCGCTCAATAAAAGAAGGGGGGCACGGACAAATCTCTCCGTACAGGTTCGATTTCGTCCCGTGACACCCCTAAAAACACGACTATGTTAACACAATAAAGTTAATCTTTCAATCAAAAAAACAATTTCTTATCTTTTTCTTAGCGCACCGTTTTTCCTACGCTGCTCCTTTCGGCGCTCCCCCTACTTTTGGGGACCGTTTTTCAAAATCCGGTTAAATCCGGTCAAAAATGTAATCGTTGTAACGAGCGCCGCCAGAATATCACTGACAGGCTCCGCTAAAAATACCGCGAAAACTTTGTTTTCAAAAAATACCGGCAGAATAAAAATCAGCGGAATCAGCAGCACAATTTTTCTTAAACAGGCCAAAAGAAGACTCACCTTCGCCTGTCCCAACGCCATGAAGCTCTGCTGACAGCAGATCTGAAATCCCAGGGAGAAAATTCCGGCCATATAAATGCGAAGGGCCCAAACCGTATATTCCGCCAGTGAAACGTCTCCCGTAAACATGCCTGCAAACACCCCGGGAATCAGCATCACCGCACTCCAGCAGACCAGGGTAAACAGAATGCATACTTTAAACTGGGTGAAAAAAGCTTTTTTCACACGATCATGATTGCCTGCGCCGAAATTATAGCTGATGATTGGCTGTCCGCCCTGACAGATGCCCTGCAGCGGCATCAGAACCAGCTGGCTGACGCTTGTAATAATGGTCATCGCGCCCACCGCAAGGTCACCGCCATACTTGGACAGGCTGGAGGTGAAGCTGACAGACAATAAACTCTCCGTTGACAGCATGACAAAGGTGGAAATGCCCAGCGCAAGGCAGGGACCGATCACTTTTCCTTCCGGCTTCAGATTGCATTTTTTCAGCTGCAGGATCGTCTTTTTCCCGGTCAGAAAATGAAGAATCCAGACGGCGCCCACAGCCTGACTCAATACGGTGGCCAGTGCTGCGCCTTTTACTCCCATCCCGAATCCGAAAATAAAGATCGGATCGAGAATGATGTTGATGACCGCGCCGATCACGGTGGTCATCATGCTGATCTTTGCAAATCCCTGGGTTGTGATAAAGGGATTCATGCCCATCACGATCAGCACAAAGACAGTTCCCAATATGTAGATTCTGGAATACTCCACCGCATAGGGAAGTGTAATTTGGCTGGCTCCAAACAGCACAAGCAAATCCGGCGCAAAAATATAAAAAACTCCTGTTAATACAACCGCAAAAATCAAAAGCAGCGAAAAACAGTTTCCCACAATTTTTTCTGCCGCCGGATTTTCTTTTTTCCCCATCGCAATGGCCGCCCGGGGCGCACCGCCGGAACCAGCCAGCATGGCAAAGGCGTTGATCAGCATGAGAATCGGCGTAAACAGCCCCACGCCGGTGAGCGCTGAGGCGCCTATTTCGGGAATATGGCCGATATAAATCCGGTCAACAATGTTATACAGCATATTGACGATCTGAGCGACCACCGCCGGAATCGCCAGCTGCGCCAGAAGCTTGGGAATGCTTCCGCAACCCATGTCCTGTTTTTGGGGCTGTTCGTTTGTTTTCATGATGCTTCCTTTCTGACTGTTTATTCGATGTTCAATCCCCGTGCCCGATATTCTTCTATCAGTTTGTCCGGCACGCAGTCATCCATTAATACTCTGTCCACCTGGTCCAGGGAAAGTACTCTCTTTTTTGAACGCTGGCCCAATTTGCTGGAATCCATAACCGCAATCACTCTCTCCGCACGTTCTGCCAGAAGCTGTATAATCCCGATTTCCGACATACGAAAGTCCGTGAAACCGTCCTGCTCATTCACCGCGTTAATGGAAAGAAATGCGATATCAGCATAATAAGCACCAAACTCTTTCTCGCAGACAGAACCATAGGTTGACTTTTCCGAACTGTCAATGATTCCTCCAATTGCAATCAGATGAATAGACGGGCTCTGCATGAGAATATTAATCGCAGCTATATTATTGGTAATTACAGTAATATCTTCATTGCGCAGCAGAAGCTCCTGCGCAAGAATCGTATTGGTAGTCCCGGAATTTAAAGCAATCGTAGCGCCCGGTTTGATATAATGCATTGCTTTGCGGGCTACTTCTCTTTTCAAATCACTGTGAATGATTTCCCGACCGGCAAATCCCGACAATGATGCCAGAGAATCCGGCAGGCAGGCGCCTCCTCTGATGCATTTTATCAAGCCGCTCTGCTCCATATTTTTCAAATCTCTTCTTACTGTATCCACCGATACCTGAAGTTCCTCCGACAAATCGCTGATCTTTACGATTGCCCGCAGCTGAACCTGATGCAGAATATATTCGATACGTTCATTATAAATCATACTTTTTATCTCCTGCCGTTTGAATTCATAACAGAAGTATTATAACAGTATCGAATCGTTTTTTCCAGAATAATTGTTACTGTGAACCGTAACGAATCGTTCAGCTGCGCTGAAGCAGAGACTTTCCTTCCCATTCCGGCGCCGGTTCTATCTTAAGCAGATCGGCAACTGTCGGCGCAACATCCAGGATGGAAACTCCTGAAATTTCTTTTTCGGGGATAAAATCCTCCCCAACCATAATCAGAGGGATCGTCATATCCTCCGGGATATCCAGGCCATGTATCCTGTCGTGTCCGCCGTGATCTGCGGTGATGATAAATGTATAATCCGGACATTGCTCCATTACCGCCTTTACATTATCCAGCGCAATGGAAATTCTGCGAAGATATTCCTCCGACATCCATCCATGATCATGCCCTCCCTTTTCATCAGTTTCTACCATATAAAGAAATACAAAATCGGGCGCATACTTTTTCACATAATCAATTGCCTGGTCGGTAAGAATCCGGTCTGAATATTCGTAAGATCTTGCACGGGCATATCCGGCGTAATTAAGAGAGCCCGGTCTTGCAATATCGCGCAGCGGCTCCCATCCATAAAAAAATCCACAGGTCTTTTTGGCCGCATGAATCTGTTCCATCAACCCGTTCACCGGTCGGACAGGAGGCATATATAAATTGGTGGTAATTCCATGTCTTTGCGGCGGTACACTGTGAAACATGGACATGTGACACGGAAGTGTTACAGAAGGGAATACGGTTTTCCCGTGCATCGTATAGGTCCCCTTTTTCATCAGATCAGCAGCAAAAGGGTTGCCGCAGCTTAAAAATCCATCCGGACGCATTCCATCAATAGAAAATAAAATTACTTTCTTCATTTTATCATTTCTCTCCTTTGTGAAACAGGCCGCAGACGATGCTGCGGCCTTACTGAAATCAGAATCCGTTATTTACTGTGCATTTAATTCATTTAATACGGGCTCCCAGAGATTCCGGTTTGTTTCGATGAAGTCATTCCATGCTGTCTCCACATCTTCTCCGCTGACTACAATTTCCGTAATCTTGGCATCAATATCTACGGAATAGTTTTCTTTTGCTGCACTGGACAGAGATTCATATCTGTCAGAAGGCATCAGAACCTTACCGGAAGATTTCACCTCATAACCTGTTCTGCATATTTCAACGGCTTCAACGTCATAGGATGCTTCGTAACCGGAAAGTGCAAAGTCATCATTACAAAAGCCCCAGGTATTGAACATACCGGCATCATCCGGGAACAGCGATTCGTCATCCACCAAAGGCACAACGTTACCGTCCGCATCATATTCCCAGTTTTCTCCCTCAAAACCGAGCGCGTGCTCAATCTGGACATTCTTGATACTGAAGTAATCCATCATATCCAGAATTCTTTCCATTGTAGCATCATCTGTGTTGGGGCTGAATACATGTGCATACCAGTAGTTATAGTTTCCTCTTGCATAAGGAGTGCCTTCTTCATCTGTGATGCATAAGGACTGAATGAAATCATATTTTCCCAGTTCATAATCAGAGTGTGTCTCTGCAAAATCTTTTGCGTAATTCTGAATGTTGCCTGCACCGCCATCCATATATGCTGCTGCATAGGTTCCTGCGGGGAATGCACTCTTATAGAAAGAATTCTCGTTCAGATAATAGTCCACATCGATCAGGCCGGAATGATACCAGTCCTGGATTTCCTGAATCATTTCCACATATCCGTCCACGGTGGGACCCCATACCATCTTGCCGTCCTCATCTTCAAAGAAGTCATTGTTGTTGATGCCATAGGCCAGTCGGAACATACGATTCACATTTGTACTGTAAGCGCCCAGGGTAGGATTTTCCACCAGTCCTGCTGCTGCAACCTTTTCCAAATATTCTCTCAACTGGGAAAGAGATGCCTTGCCCACAACTTCTGCGCCCAGCTCTTCCATGCCGATATCATCCAGCAGATCTTTTCTGATGAAAAGATTTGTATGGGACATCCCCTGCTTAAGGTTTACAAAGTTTCCGTACACGGCATGCGGAATAATATATACCCTTCCGTCTACTTCAATCAGATCTTTCAGATTTGTCAGCTCCACCATTCTCGCCAGATTTGGCCATCTGGTCTCCCAGTCCTCCGGAAGGGGTTTTAACAGTCCCTGATT
>JAFUMV010000113.1 GCA_017482485.1 Lachnospiraceae bacterium | reverse complement strand
CCTTTCAACAGGGTCCATGCTCTGGTATTTTTTATGAATAGAATGACATAATAAACCATGACGGAAATGATGATGATTTCCACCACATCCATCAGGCTGATAAACTGAAAATTTGTCAGATATTTTTCAGCAATCTCTCTAATCTGCTCCATGTGTCACTCCTGTTTATTTTCTGGACTTCTCCTTCATATGGCTTCGACGCACATTCTGGTGTGCCCGTTGCGTTGTAATCTTTTTTACACGCTTTTCAGGGACTGTAACCGCCATCTTGGGAACTGCTTTTACATAGTAATAATACTCGTCATCTTCAAACTGCACTTTTTCCGTCCGGGCATAATCCAGATTGAAGTGGAAAAACTGCATGATCAGCGCAATTAATCCTCCTGCAATGCTGCCAAAAATCACAGCCACAAGTGAAAAGTTTGCATCATACATCAGATCTCCGACCAGTAAAATCACAATATCCGCCAATGTTCCGACCAGAATCGCAATTGCTCTTGCATAATCCATACTCATTCTGCGGATTGCATAAACCAGCAAAACAGTAATTCCAAAAGCCGCAGCCACAATTATCATTTCCTTATTGCCGGTAACTCCCGTTGTCATATCCTTCATTCTCTGCAGCATGGCATCAGTGCCCGATGCTCCCAGTGCTGCGGCATTTCCGGTTATATATGCCAGCACGTAGTAAATGATTACACCACAAACCACCGGAACCGCTGATGCAGGACTTCCGAACAACCCTGCCGCAATCGGCATCACGTAGGGAATCTTAAAGACAAACAGAAGCGGTGTCAGTAAAAGAAGCAGATGCCCTTTGGGAGAGAACCTGAAATATACCACCATGATGAGCAGATATGCCAGAAGCAGAACCGCCATACACTCCAGAGAAAGCGCATACATGTGCATCAGCACAAAGACCGCACTGAGAAACACCATAAACCCCATCGGCATAAACGAACAAAGCAAAGCAGCCACAAGCGCAATCAGCGGATTGCTGATCTTTCCCATATAGCCCAGACGCCCGTTAATCGTAAAGAAAAGCACCAGCGCCAGTAAAAACTTCAATGCCGGAACGATAAATTCCTCATACTTTGCATAAAAACTTTTCAGATATGCTTTCATTAACAGTAAATTTGTCATAACTTGAATCCTTTCAGATGTCGTCCTCTTCCTCTTCACCGTCCAGACAGTTCAGATATTCAAGAAACAGATTAAGCCTTTTTCTCGCCTTTACATATCTCACCAGATATATCGCATAAGTAACTATCAGATAAACCGCTAAAACCGCAAGATAGGCAAATCCTATTTTCTTCCCCAGACCTGCCACATCCATCGTATATATATTGGCCATCACCTCTTCAAAATTAAAACACAGATAGGCCACTATCGCTACCGCAAAGGCAATTGTCACAACAAGAAAGGAAAGGATCATCTGCATTCCGATATAGTCACCTTTAAAGTATCCGGCAACAGCTTTATCCTTTTTCCCGCCTTTGGATTCATAAGATGCCATCTTCGTCATCCGCAGAACCTTTTCTTCATTTAACATGCATTCTCCTGTCCGCGGGCATGCCGCTTTATACACTCTGTGAAACACCGTCTCCGATAGACAGCGCGGCAAAGTATATTCTTTTTACGCCGCTTTGTCTGCAGACCGCTGCAATCTCATTTACAGTACTTCCCGTTGTATAAATATCGTCAATCACTACAATCGTATTTAATTTTACATCATCTTGCATTATTTTGAAAGCCTTTTTCAAATTATTTTGGCGTTCCCGCCCATCCAGAAGCTTCTGCGGTCTGGTATTTTTACATCTGATCAGCCATTGATCCAGCACCGGAATTTTTAAAAGCGTTCCCACCTGACAGGCCAGCAGCCCGGCCTGATTGTACCCGCGTTTTTTCAGTCTTCCCGGATGAAGGGGCACAGGAATCAGAGCATCCGGTTTCCACGCAAGGATCTGCTGTCCAAGATGCCGGGCCATCTCCCTGCCAAGAAAATCCGCATACTCTCTTCTCCCCCCATATTTGAACCGATACACGGTCTGACGGACACTCTTATATTGATAAAGTGATATTCCTCTGTCATAGATATGATGTTTCACAGAACAGTCAAAACAATATTCCAGGCTGCCATCTTCCAGCTGTTTTCCGCATTTCATGCAATACGGTTCTTTCACATAGCCGAGCTTTCTGCCACAGTCATCGCAGATAAGCGCTCCCGCAGGTTTCACCGGTCTGTCACAGACCGGACACCTGCGCGGATAAATCATATCAATCAGTTTCTTCGAAACACATCCTGCACCGGCAGGAATCTTTTTCATAAGCAGTTTGCTCACACAGCTCCTTCCAGCTCCCTGATTCTCAAATCCAGACTGGTATAGCGCCGTATTTCGCTCACATTTGCGATCATTTCGTGCACCACCTGTCTGTCTCCCAAAATTGTAACGCAGTCTCTCGCCCGCGTCACACCTGTATAAAGAAGATTCCGGTTAAACAACATCCTCGGTCCGCCCATCAGCGGCATGATCACCGCAGGATATTCACTTCCCTGAGACTTGTGAATTGTGATGGCATATGCCAGCTCCACCTCCTCCATCTGCGAAAATCCGTAGGTTACCCGGCGGCTTTCATCATATTCCACCACCACCGTCTGAGCCTGTTCGTTAATTTCCTTTATTTTCCCCATATCACCGTTAAAAATACCCACTCCCCTGTCAATCGGTATTCCATAGCGGCTCACAACTTCCCACTCCAGCTGGTAGTTGTTTTTGGTCTGCATGACCTTATCCCCTTCCCGAAAAAGCGTATCCCCAATCTGCGCTTCCTTACGAGACGAAGCTGCAGGGTTTAAATAGGTCTGCAAAATTCCATTCAGCGTCTCCACCCCCAGGCTTCCCTTGCGCATCGGGGTGAGAACCTGAATATCAAAAGGCTGCGCCTTTACATAAGGCGGCAGTTTTTCACTGATCAGCTGAATCATATGTTTATAAATGACGGGCACATTATTTCTTTCCAAAAAGAAAAAATCACGGCTCTTGTTGTTCAGATCGATTTCCTCTCCCCGATTGATTCTGTGGGCATTTACAACAATATCGCTTTCCTGGGCCTGGCGGAAAATTTTCTGAAGCTTTACGACCGGAAATGCCTCACTGGCAATCAGATCATGCAGCACCTGTCCCGGACCCACACTGGGAAGCTGGTTTTCGTCTCCCACCAGAATCAGCCTCGTTCCCGGACTGATCGCTTTCAGAAGAGCCTGAAACAGATGGATGTCCACCATGGACATCTCATCTACAATGATCACATCCGCCTCCAGCGGATTATCTTCGTTTTTTTCAAAGCTGGCCTTTCTTCCTTCCTCCGGCATCGCTCCGGAAAGCTCCAGCATCCGGTGAATCGTGCGCGCTTCATAGCCGGTAGCCTCCGTCATGCGCTTGGCTGCGCGTCCCGTGGGCGCCGCCAGAAACAGATCCATTCCCTCGGATGCAAAATAGTGAATCAGCATATTGATCGTGGTGGTTTTTCCGGTTCCAGGACCGCCGGTCAGAATCAGAATGCTGTTTTTGATGCTTTCCAAAACAGCCGTTTTCTGAAGACCGTCCAGCTCCAGTCCTTCTTCCCGCTCAATTTTTTCTATTTTCCGAAGAACCTTTTCCTCTTCCGAAGGCAGCAGCCCTTCTTCTCCGGTCATGCTCTGATTCAGCTCCTGCAGCATTCTGGCACAGGAAAGCTCTGCATAGTAAAATCCCGAAGCATAGCAGACATTCTCATTCTCTTTTTTCTTTATGACAACTTTTTTATCCATTGCAAGATTCGGAAGCTGATCATTTACCGCCTCAGCAGGCAATTCCAGAAGCGCTGCCGCTCTCTGGACAAGAAGCTGCACCGGCAGATAAACATGCCCTTCTCCCGATGCCTGCAGCAGCGCGTATAAAATTCCGCTCCGTATCCGGTAGTCTGAATCCATATGTATGCCGATTCTGGCGGCCAGCTCGTCCGCTTTTTTAAAACCGATTCCGTCAATGTCATCCGCCAGTCTGTAAGGATTTTCTTCCAGAATTCTATACAGCCGACTTCCGTAGGTATCGTAAATCTTTACCGCCAGTGTGTTGGAAATGCCGAATTGCTGCAGATAAATCATCGCCTCACGCATTTCCTTTTTATCTTCCATCTGAGCAGCAATATCCATGGCCTTTTTTTCGCTGATTCCCTTAATCTCCGCCAGACGTTCCGGCTCCTCTTCAATGATCCGAAACGTGTCTTTTCCAAAACGCTTTACAATCCGCGCCGCCAGTGCCGCTCCTACTCCCTTGACCGCTCCGGATCCCAGATAACGTTCCATCCCGGCCGCATCTTCCGGAGATGCGATCTCATATGAAGCGACCTTGAACTGGCTCCCGTATACCGCATGCTCTGTATATTCGCCGGTCAGCTTTAGAAGTTCCCCTTCATCCAACGACTGAAATATACCCACACAGGTCACTTCTTCATCGCTTTTCAATTCAAATACCGTATATCCGTTAGATGCGTTCCGATAAATAACATGAGAAACATATCCTTCTATCTGTTCCAAAACAACCTCCTGCATCGTAATAGTAGAATTTTGCTCCGGGAATTCGCCGCAGGATCGAGTAGGAGGCGGTGACTAACCGCCGTCCTCTCACACCACCGTGCATACCGTTCGGTACACGGCGGTTTCAATAGTTGACGTGCATAGACTGGTACACTGAGGTTAAATCATAAAATCCCCAGTTTATCAGTCTTTCT
>JAFUMV010000008.1 GCA_017482485.1 Lachnospiraceae bacterium | reverse complement strand
TCCCCAGCGTGGAATCGGCGGTGCGCCTTTTAGGTGCTGTCCTGATGGATGATCACAATGACTGGAGTACCCGCCATCGTCTTTTTGATATGACGGAATACTATAATAAAGTCAGTGAGATCAAAAAGCATTGGCTGGTTGATTAATACAAGCATATTTAAACGAAAGGAATTTACACACAAAAAAGGACTTGACTAAAATATGGATGTATATACCCCCTGAAGGCATAAAATCCCAACAAAATACGCTATTTTAGGGTATTTCAGAAGAAAAAATCTGTATATACCCCCTGTCGCTGCAGTTATAATACTCCATATACCGGACACCGGTCTTCTTACCGATTCAAACTCTCCACAAACCGGTCAAAGCCTGCCTGACCCATTTCATCTCTCTTATAAACGCCTGCATCTTCCAGCACCTGCATGAATACAAGGCCGATTTCCTTCTGGATGATGCTGTGAATATTTTCTGCGTTCACATCGCTGTAATTGGGCAGGAATTCTTCCACCCAGTCCGCATGTTTTTCCAGGACTTCATCCGCGCGGATATCCTTTCCAGAAAGAATCGCCTCTTCCAGCTGTGCCATTTCGCCTTTTAAGCGGGCAGGCAGTACCGCCAGACCCATCACCTCGATCAGGCCGATGTTTTCCTTCTTGATATGGTGCAGCTTTGCGTGGGGATGATAAACGCCCAGCGGATGTTCTTCTGTCGTGATGTTGTTTCGAAGCACCAGATCCAGCTCGTAATCGTCGCCGCGCTTTCTTGCGATAGGAGTGATGGTGTTATGAGGTTCTCCATCCGTTTCAGCAAATACAAAGGACGCTTCATCGGTGTAGCTGCGCCATGCGTTCAGAATCACGTCAGCCAGCGCGATCAGACGGTCGGTATCCTCACCCCAGATGCGGATAACGGACATGGGCCAGTTTACGATGCCGGCTTTCACATCCTCAAATCCCTTTACGATAAAGGTTCTTTCCACTGCCGCTTTTGCCATGGGGAATTCATAGTGTCCGCCCTGGAAATGATCATGGCTCAAAATAGACCCTCCAACGATGGGAAGATCAGCATTGGAGCCCAGCATGTAATGAGGGAACTGCTTTACAAAATCAAACAGCTTCACAAAGGTGTTGTGTTCGATTTTCATCGGGGTGTGCTGTGAATTGAAAACGATGCAGTGTTCATTATAGTAAACATAGGGAGAATACTGGAATCCCCATTTACTGTCATTAATCGTGATCGGAATGATGCGGTGGTTCTGTCTTGCAGGATGGTTGAGGCGGCCTGCATAGCCCTCATTCTCCACACAAAGCAGACATTTGGGATATCCGCTCTGTTTTGCCAGCTTTGCAGCGGCGATGGCTTTCGGATCCTTTTCCGGTTTGGAAAGGTTGATGGTGATGTCCAGATCGCCGTATTTGGTAGGCGCTACCCACTTTTCATCCCGGCAGACGCGGTAACGTCTGATATAGTCAGTATCCTGACTGAATTTATAGAAAAAGTCAGTTGCCTCCTTGGGAGACTTTGCATATTTTTCCCGGAACTTTCTGATCATTTCGCTGGGACGTCCCACCAGACAGCTCATAATTTTGGTATCGAAAAGATCACGGTATACAATGCCGTCCTCTTTCATAATCCCTTTTTCTACGGCATAGTCCATCATTTCTTTTAAAATTTCGGGCAGCTTTGCCACATACTCAGCCTCATCTGCGCCATCAGCCGATACGCCGCCGAATGTAAATTCATATTCATCCAGTTCAAACAGCTCAAGCAATCGGTTGGTTGTATAAATTTCATCTTCCGGCTCCACAAGGCCTGTTACAAGTCCATATTTTACAAGATCACGAATACATTCCTGAATCATTTCATCCTCACCTTCCGCTGTCTGCCAGCACAAAATTTCGTAACAGAGGCGCTGCCTCATGACAGCGCCCCAAGAAACCAGTTATTACAGAATCACCGGGCCATCGCCGATTTCCACTACATAAAAGTCAGCTGCATAGCCGATCTTATCCAGGTAAACCTTGCCCACCTGTTCTTTGAAAGTTTCCACAGCTTCGTCCTTTACAAGGCTTACGGTACAGCCGCCAAAGCCTGCGCCGGTCATTCTGGAACCGATTACGCCATCCACTTTCCATGCTTCTTCAACCAGAGTATCCAGCTCGATGCCGGTAACCTCATAGTCATCTCTCAAGGAAACATGAGACGCGTTCATCAGCTTGCCGAACTCTTCAATATCGTTGGCCTTCAGCGCTGCAACAGCCTTCATGGTGCGCTGATTTTCATAAACTGCATGGCGTGCACGCTTCACGCGCACAGGATCCTTGATGGCGTCCTTGTTCGCCTCGAACGCTTCCTCGCTCAGATCGCCCAGAGTTTTGATGTCCACAACCTTCTGAAGCTCTGCCAGAGCGGTCTCACATTCGCTTCTTCTTTCGTTATATTTGGAGTCTCCCAGCCCGCGCTTCTTGTTGCTGCAGGAGATCACCACCTTCGCTCCCTCCAAAACAATAGGAGCATATTCATATTCCATGGTTGCAGTATCCAGGAAAATCGCGTTGTCCTTCTTGCCCATGGCAATTGCAAACTGATCCATAATACCGCAGTTGACACCGTTAAAATTGTTCTCGGAATACTGGCCGATCAGTGCCAGTTCCTGATTGGACACTTCAAAACCGTATATATCGCGCAGAATGAAACCTGTCAGCACTTCCACAGATGCGGAAGAGGAAAGACCGGAACCATTCGGAATGTTGCCGAATAAAAGCAGATCCATGCCGTTTGTCACGTCCATTCCCTTTAAACCAAACGCCCAGATCACACCCTTGGGATAATTGGTCCATCCCGCTTCCTTTGCAGGCTTTAAATCGTCCAGATCAGATTCGATCACGCCCAGCTGATCAAAGTTCATGGAATAAAAACGCAGAACCTTATCTTCTCTTTTTCTGGCAACGCCATATGTACCGATTGTCAGTGCGCAGGGAAAAACATGGCCGCCGTTATAATCGGTATGTTCCCCGATCAGATTCACACGTCCGGGAGCAAAATATACCTTTGCACCATCAGTGCCGCCGAAAACTTCTGCAAATTTCTGTAAAAGCTGTTCCTTCATACCTTCTCCTCCTGAAAAATATTCACGCTCAGTTCGCCCTATGCAGCGAATCTTTCTATATTTATCTTGTCATAAATCCATGCGCGTGAAAAGATACGGATGTTGGGCGTACCTGTCAAAATGTTAGATCGTACCATTCCCGCCGCAAACGCTTATGCGGCCGTCCATATGCTGCCGCGCCTTATTATGGTTCCCCGCCGGGAACCAGTTTGCCAACCTTTTCGATGAAATCCTCCACCTGCCTTAAATGCTCCCGATTTGCCCGGTTTTCATCCTGCAGCATCTGCCTGCGATAAACCGAAGGTGATACTTTTTTCATCTGTTTAAAAGCCTTTGTAAATACCAGCGGATCCTGATAGCCGCAGGACAGCGCAATGCTCTCCACCGGCAAATCCGGAATCATGAGCATCTGCGCCGCTTTCGTCAGCCGATAGGTCGCCAGAAACTGCTGGGGAGACATCCCCAGAGAATTCTGAAACAGAGTATACAGATAACTGCGATTAATACACACATAATCCGCCACATCCGTCACCTTGATAGGATTGCAGAAATTGCGCTGGATGAACTCCACCGCCCGGCTCACATACTGATTTGCTTTATCCGACTCGCTCTTCTCCGTCACCGGCGTGCTCTGGGCCACCACCGAAAGAAAAATATGTAAAAGGCCGTTTCTGCGCAGCTCATTGCTGATGCCGAAAGTGTTATGATCCATCATATCCCGCACAATTCCGTACAGCTCATCTGATTTCTCCGAACGAAAAACAGGATGCTGCGTGGAAATTCCCATATTTTTCACATAACTCTCCGCCCGGCTTCCTGCAAATCCTACCCAGATATAGGTCCAGGGTTCCTTCTCATCCGCCTGATAAAAGCTCATCTGCCCCGGCTCTATCAGAAATCCATAACCAGCCTCCAGCGGATATTCTTTTCCCCCGGTATGAAAAACCCCTTTGCCGCTGAGTACGTAGTGAATCAGATAGTGGGGCTTTAAGGCCGGTCCAAAGCTGTGCAGCGGCTCGGTCTGGGAGCAGCCGCAGCAGTTCATATAAAGTTCCCCGCCCTTCTCATTGCCAAATTCCAGTTTATATGCTTTTTCCAAAATCCGAGTCTCCTTGTCATCTGTTAATTGACCGGGCCATCCGGTGATAGGCATGGCGATGCTGATTATAGAATAACATTATTTTGCCCTGAGCGGTTAAAAATCAGGAAATTTCTCTATAAAAAAATTTTTTCAAAAAAGGTATTGCCAAAATCCCATTCCTGTGTTATTATAATTTTCGTCGTCAGGGCACAGCCGAGACGACAGAACTTAATAGCGTATGCGACAGTAGTACAGTTGGTAGTACGCCACCTTGCCAAGGTGGAGGTCGCGGGTTCGAGCCCCGTCTGTCGCTCTTAAGAAGTCCTGAAGTTCAGGACTTTTTTGTGTTATAAGAATGCCCTTGTCACACTGACGTGCGTAAGTCCCTTCCTATCGCCTAAAAAGGCGGTCATACGACCGCCCGTTTTATCTGTTGCCGGAATAGACCTTATGCCCGATAAGCCTTATACACCTGCGTAGGATGAGAAACCGCCGTCAACCGGAATAACAACACCGGTGATGAAGCCGGCAGCTTCGTTGTTCAGCAGAAACAGCATAGCGCCATCCAGCTCTTCGGCCTCACCGAAACGTCCCATGGGAGTTGCTGCCAAAATCTTGCCTGTACGTGCGGTAGGCGTGCCGTCTGCATTCCACAGAAGCGCTGCATTCTGCTTGGTGGAGAAGAATCCGGGTGCAATTGCGTTTACGCGGATGCCAACCTTGGAGAAATGTACAGCCAGCCACTGTGTAAAGTTGGAAATAGCAGCCTTAGCGCCGGAGTATGCAGGAATCTTTGTCAGAGGAGTGTATGCGTTCATGGAGCTCACATTCAGAATGTTGCAGCCTTCACGGCCAACCATCTGACGAGCGAACGCCTGTGTAGGAATCAGAGTTCCCAGGAAGTTTAAGTTGAATACAAAACCAACACCGGCTGCATCCAGATCAAAAAAGCTCTTTGTATCCGCATCGATATCGCCGATTTCAAAGTATTCCTTGTCTGTGCTTGCCTTAGGACTGTTGCCGCCTGCGCCATTGATCAGGATATCACAGAGGCCCAGATCCTTTTCCACTTCATCTGCCACCGCATAGCAGGTATCTTTTTCCAGCACGTTGCACTTGTATGCTTTTGCCACGCCGCCTTCGGCAACGATTTCATCCGCAAAGCCCTGAGCCGCTTCCAGATTCAGGTCAAGCAGCGCAACCTTTGCGCCTGCACGGGCCAGAGTTTTTGCAAAGCCGCTGCAAAGCACCCCCCCCGCACCTGTTACAACTGCTACTTTTCCGCTGAGATTGGTATCTAAAACATTCTTTTTCATGGCTATCATACCCTTTCCTTTTTTTATAAAAAAATTATCTCTGTACCAGATGAATTGCAAATCCTGCAATTTCTCCCTCAAAATAAGCAGCCTTATCGGTGATGGTCTCTTCTCTGAATTTGCAGCCGCGGGATTTGAAATATGCAATTGCACGAGGCAGTGTATTGGTGCCGATTGCAATATGACCATGAGTGCCCAGGAAAGGCTTCTTCATAATTTCGATTTCACGCGCACCCATGAAAATGCTGGAATCGCCTTCATTGGCAGCCATTCCGAACATTTCGGTAAACAGAGCTGCCGCAGCACGGCCCTCTTCTTCATTTGCCGTATTGATGCCGATGTGCTCCACCTTCAGGCCCAGCATAGTGCGAACCGCCTGTCTGGTGAGATGCTCAATCTCATCCCAGTTTTCAGCTTCGATCAGATCCTTTTTCACCATCCAGGTGCCGCCGCAGGCGATGATCTTCTTAAAGGAAAGATAATCCATCAGATTCTTTTCATTAACGCCGCCGGTAGGCATCCAGCGCAGATTTGCATAGGGGCCTGCAACAGCCTTCAGCTTCGCCACACCGCCGTTCTGCTCTGCAGGGAAGAATTTAACAACGTTCAGTCCCAACGCCATAGCCTGTTCCATTTCACCGGGTGTCGCGGTACCGGGCATCATCAGCATGCCCTTATCGATAACATATTTGGTGATTTCAGGGTTAAAGCCAGGGCTTACAATAAATTTAACGCCCGCATCAATCGCACGGTCAGCCTGTTCCTTTGTCAGGACAGTGCCTGCTCCAACCAGCATCTCCGGCACTTCTGCCACGATGCGGCGGATTGCTTCTTCTGCTGCTGCAGTACGGAAAGTCACCTCTGCCGCCGGAAGGCCGCCTCTAACCAGCGCCTTTGCCAGCGGAACCGCTTTCTCTGCGTCATCAATTGCGATTACCGGAACAATTCCGATCTCATAAATCCGCTGAATAACGTCCATTTTACTTTCTCCTATTATCATTGAAATATTATTTAAAATTCACAGAACCGCCCAAAGGGCGGTCTGCAAATCACTTTTATTTCGCCTTTTCACATGCCTCGAACAGACCATTGATATAGGTTGCGCCCAGAGCACGGTCAAAAAGACCATAGCCGGGTTTTCCGGTTTCGCCCCAGATCATACGCCCATGATCCGGACGAACATAACCGTCAAAGCCTGTCTCAACAAGAGCCTTTACGATTTCGTAAATGTCCAGGCTGCCGCAGGAGGACAGATGTGCGCGTTCTTCAAAACTGCCGTCTTCCATAATCTTCACATTGCGGATGTGCATGAATGCAATGCGGTTCATCGCGCTGTATTTACGAACCATTGCAACGATATCGTTGCTTGCAGCACAGCCAAGAGAACCTGTGCACAGACACAGACAGTTTGCAGGGCTGTCCACCAGCTTTAAGAAACGATCCAGATTTTCTTCGCAGGTGATAATGCGCGGAATGCCAAAAATCGGATACGGCGGATCATCGGGATGGATTGCCATCTTCACACCGCATTCTTCAGCGACCGGAATCACTTTCTTTAAGAAAACTTCCAGATTCTTCCAGAGACCTTCTTCGCCCAGCTCCCCATAGGCAGCAATTAACTCACGAACTTCATCCTGAGTATAGCTGGAATCCCATCCAGGCAGATGAATGTCATCTTTTAACGGATCCAGACCGCGCATCTGATCCCAGTACATAACCAGGCTTGTGGAACCGTCAGCAGCTTCCTTATCCAGCTGTGTACGTGTCCAGTCAAATACGGGCATGAAATTATATGTCACACATTTTATACCATATTTCGCACAACGACGAATATTCTCACAGTAAACTTCCAGAAGCTCGTCCACATTGCCGCGGCCCAGCTTGATATCTTCGGATACGGGAATACTCTCAACCACATCAAAAACGAGATGATTTTCCTCGCACTGTGCCTTCATTTTTGCCAGACTTTCTTCCGGCCATACTTCACCGGGCTTCACATCGTAAACAGCACTGACTATACTGTGCATGCCGGGAATCTGGCTGATATACTGCAGACTTACCGGATCGCTTTCGCCGTACCAGCGAAAAGACATTTTCATAAAAAGAACCCCCTTTTATAATATGATAAAGTGTAGCATAGTAAGTTTTCCGTCCGACACTTACTTATATTCTTTATTTTATCATACTTTCAAAATTTATGCTCTAGTTTATTCCGGAACTTAATTAATTTTTAATCAATTTATAAATCGCTAAAATAATCGAAATATTTGATGTATGCAGCTGCGTAATCTAAATTCAGCGCTCACAAGCCCTCTCCGTCAAAGGCCGGAATGAAGCTTTCCCGCGCTGTTTCACCATCCTGCAAAAATCCATTCTCGATACCCAGATCCAGCGCATAATCGATCAGTACTTCATATTCTTCCTCCGTCAGCCGGCGCTGCAAATCGGAGGCAACTGCCGCACTGTCCAGACGTTCCAGCCGTTTTTTTATTCCGGGCATGGGGGTATATTGGTTCATGATGCTGATATAAATATCCTTTCCCCAGGTCTCAATCAGATACTTCAACACGCTGGCGGAGTCCGCCTCCTGCCCGGGCAGCGCCAGATGACGGACAATCACGCCTTTTTTCATCAGAAAATCCGCATCTTCATCCTCCGCTTCACAGGCTGCGTTCATCTCCTCAGCATTCAGCAGTCTTCCGTCAGATGCCTCAAATACAGGTTTTCCCACCTGGCGCACCATTTCTCCGATCGCCTCACATGCCACAGAAAAATAATCCGGCGCATGGGACAGCATTTTGGAAATCTCCGGTGAAAAATATTTCAGATCCGGCAGATAAATATCAACCAGACCGTCCAGCATCCGCAGTGTCTCCACTTTTTCATAAGAAGAAGTGTTGTATACTACCGGTATGGTCAGACCATCCTGCTTTGCCTTTTCCAGCGCAGGCACAATCAGCGGAACAAAATGTGTCGGAGTTACCAGGTTGATATTATTCGCCCCTTTTTGCTGCAGACCGATAAAAATTTCCGCAAGCCTCTGCCAGCTGATCTCTTTTCCTGTATCTCCCACCGCGATCTCATAATTCTGGCAGAAGATGCAGCGCATGGGACACCCCGAAAAAAAGACAGCGCCGGAGCCTGCCCGTCCCGAAATGCAGGGTTCCTCCCAGTAATGAAGCGCCGCCCGTGCCGCCCGAATCTGCGCTGTCTGCCCACAGTAACCTTTTTGTCCGGCCAGCCGGTTTACATGACAGCTGCGCGGACACAATGTACAGTCAGACAGAATTTTTTCCATATCCATAAAACGAATCAGCCTTTCTTTTCCAATCAAAATAACAGCTTAAGCGGCTTTTTACGCGATAGGAAGGGGATTTTGCATGCCGGTGCCAAGATCTTTCCCATCGCATAAAAAAAGAGAAGGAAGTCCTTCTCGTTCTTTTCAAAAACCGTGCGGCACGCTTCGAACCAATACCCATATCCGTTACCTTTACAGTTAACTCCGCCAGGCACCCTCACGGCACACGGAAAATTCTGCTTAGTGCTGCTTTGTTCCCAACCTGACACGGTTCGCAGACATCCGTTGCGCAAGACCCAAACTTCAACGCCACTTATAAAGGGCAGCGATACAGGCTAAAGCCCTCTGCGTGCCATCACCCCTGCTATAGCGGATTGCAGGTACAGGAGGCCGCTGCTCTCCCGGCTGCACGGTGCTACCAGTATACCTGTATTTTCGCGGTTTGTCAATCACCTTATTATTCTGTGCTTCCGGCTATGACCTTATTTTTTCTGTATTTCCGGCATGCTCTTGAGTCTCTGACGCAGGCTTTTGAAAAAAAGCTTCAGCATCCGACTGCATTCTTCTTCCAGAACCCCTTTGAAAATGCGCACCTGATGATTAAAGGCAGGCTCCTCCAGCAAATTGTATATTGATCCGGCGCATCCGGCTTTCGGGTTCATACAGCCTATGATTACCTCCGGAATCCGGGCCTGTACGATGGCTCCGGCGCACATCTGGCAGGGCTCCAGCGTCACGTACAGCGTACACGCTTCCAGCCGCCAGTCACCGAGTGCCTTGCTGGCCTTCCTGATCGCCGTGATTTCTGCATGGGATAAGGTACTTTTATCAGTATTGCGGCGGTTATACCCCCGCCCAATCACTTTTCCGTCATGCACTATCACACAACCGATGGGCACCTCTCCCAGGTCAGCTGCCTTTTGAGCCTGTTTCATCGCCTCTTTCATATATTTCTCATGAACCGTTCGCTTTTCTTCCTGTTCACTCTGCCATTTTTTCTTTTCCGCTTCCCTAGAAGCAGCTCTGGCCTGTTCCTTTTCTTCTTCCGTTCTGATTCTAGCCATAATTGTCCTCTCATCCTGCCGCATATCAGCCCGCACAGTTTTTTGCCACACGAATGCTTTTCTGCACAGATTAAGAATAGCAAACGTAAAACTAAATGTCCACGCGTTTCATAAAATAACCGAAATCTCCCGGCTTTGCAGGCTCCCGTTCCCCCTCAAAAGCTTCAAAACCGAACATTTCCGCAACCATTTTCTCCCTGTTATAAAAGTTTCCCGGCACACCCAGATAATACTGCCATTTTCCGTTTTCCGAAATTCTTCCCAAAATCAGATGTCTGTAATTGTAATAACCATGCAGTAAAAAGCTGTTATGAACCATCTTCTGATATTCCTGCCGCAGCACCACAAAGTCTTTCGGCGCAATGGACAGGTATTCTCTTTCATCCTCAAAAGGATGAATTACCGGATAATTGTGCAGAAGCTGCTCCCACTTATCGCCATAGCAGACCGGTTCCTGATTCCCACGCTCATTGTCCGAAAGCAAAGATCCTTCCCCGCGCATTTTTTCAGCTGCAGGCTCCCGGCCGACAATCTCATCCTTCTCCCGCTGGGTGGTGCCACCCTGACAGATATTCTCCTCCGCAGCGCTGTCCCGGCAGTTAAAGTTAATCTCTTCCGGCGTCTCCTCCGCAGGGCTGCCCTGGCAGTTAAGGTTAATTTCCTCCGGTTTTTCCTCCGCAGCGCTGTTCTGGCAGTTAAAGTTAATTTCCTCCGGTTTTTCCTCTGCGCCGCTTTGCGCACAATCGGCTTTCCTGGGCACTTCCACGCTGTTAATCTGCAAATCAGATTCCATCGCCTGTTCCCATACCCGATAGGCCGGCATCGCAGCTTCAGTCTGGGGCTTTTTTTCCGGCTCCACATAAAGAGTCAAAGGTTCTGTCCAGACGGCCTGTACCAGCTGTCTTCCCGGCAGCCGTATGTAAATGCCTCCCGTTTCTCTCATCTCTCTGTTTTGGGCTGTATTATCACTGTCCCAGACGATGCAGCAGCTTCCGCTTCCATGATTTAAAAAAATTTTTGCAACAGTTCCTCCGCCGTCCGCTTTCAATTCATATTCGCCCGAAAACATTTCCGGTATATTTTTGACACGCATCTCCAGACGTGTCTGTGTTCCTCTTTCCTCCACCTTCACAAAGCCTGCATTCCTTATCTTCATGCCATTTTCCAGATAATCCAGATAAGCAATTTTTTTCTGATAGCCCGCCATAAAAATCCCTCCTGTTCATCACTATTGTATTCACAGGACACAATTTCTAGGACAAGGAATTATATATTTATAATCACAAAAGCTGTGCCGACAGGCACAGCCTTTCCAATTCATTATTTTATTTTCGTGCATAATCAGTCAGATCATCGGGCAGCTTCTCCAACAGCTGAACAGGTGTCAGCTGCTGATTTTTCAGAGATTCCATCTCTGCCGTCGTAATTCCCACCAGCTGAATTAACTGTACTTTTCCAAAAGGAGATTCTATCGTTCCCAGCTCATCTTCTTTCGTCACAAAACCGGTCAGCGCAGATTTGCCCATCACATCGTAACCCTTCTGCTGGCTGATTGCCAGATACTGTCCCGGGAAGAACTGATGTCCGTTATTCACAGTGATGCCGGAAACCATCTGCAGCAGGCTGCACATATGGCGAACTTCCAGAACCATATTTTCCAGTCCGGCCTTTTTGAGCTTCAGGGTCAATTCAAAACCGTAACCGCTTCTGCCCGGATTGCCGTTCTGCTTTTCATACAGCTCAGACAGTCCGTAAGTCACAAAATGCAGATATTCTCCTCCGTTGTATACGCTGATTCCATCCAGCGGTCCGGCCTCTTTGGATTTAAAACTTGCATAAGTACCAAAATGTGCCGGTCTTGTCTGTCCGGGATAACGTTTTTCAAACGCCCTGGAAATTGCATCCCAGCCCGGCGCCTCATGATAGATTACTTCCTCCGGCTCACTCTGCAGCAAATGGCCTGTATGCAGCTGGTCCGGTCTGCAGCCCATAATCTTGATCGCCAGCCGATTGCTGAGTTCGTCTCCCGCTGAAATAGAAGACACACCGCCTTTACCGGGAAGTGCAAGCCCTGCAACGGTAACTTCAATGCCCTCGCGTCCTGTGCAGTCATTATAGTAAAGCTTATCTCCCGGCTTTATGGTGCCGCTGATAAGATTGCTTCCCGCAATAAGGCTGCCATCTTTTAATATGAAAACATTCTCGATGATAGCCTGACTTATGTTCTTTCCATTGCTGTTCTGATTTTCCATCTGGTTCTCCTTAAAAGTTTATCCGCGCAAAAAGCGTGCCGGTGAACGAGCTCCCCGCACGCCTTTTAAAATCCGGATGCCCGGCTTGCAGTGAATCAATAATCCAGTGTATCCAAGTATTTCATGTAATTAACAACCATCATTGCAATCTTGAAGGTCAAAGCGTCGTCGAAAGTACGGATATCAAGTCCGGTCGCTTTCTGCAGCTTCTCAATTCTGTAAACCAGCGTGTTGCGGTGAATGAATAACTGACGGCTGGTCTCGGAAACATTCAGGTTATTTTCAAAGAATTTGTTAATTGTGGTCAATGTTTCATCATCCAGGTCATATACCTGACTGCCATTGAAAATCTCTTCGATAAAAATACGGCAGAGATTTACAGGAAGCTGATAAATCAGACGTCCTATGCCCAGAGTGGAATATGCGATAACATTCTTCTCCGCATAGAAAATGCGTCCCACATCCATCGCCATGGTAGCTTCCTTATAAGACTTGGATACTTCACGAAGCTCCCGAACCACGGTACCGTAAGCAACGCGGACATTCAGCATCGCCTCGCTGTTCATCATATCCACGATCATATTCGCTGTATGCTCCAGCGTCTCCGGGGATTCGTCCCGATCAACAGATTTGATCAGGATGATATTCTTCTCATCCACAGCTGTAATGTAATCGCCGTTCTGGCTGGAGAAAAGTCCCTTGAGCAGCTCCATTGCACTATTGTCCTTTTCCAGTCTGGTCTCGATCAGATAAACGATTCTCGGGCACTCCACTTCAATATGAAGCTTCTGTGCACGATTGTAAATATCAACCAGCAGAAGATTATCCAGAATCAGATTCTGGAAGAAATTATTCCGGTCAAAACGCTCCTTATATGCAATGATCAGATTCTGGATCTGGCTCACCGCAATTTTCGCAATCATATAAGCGTCATCATTTGCGCCCCGTGCCGCAAGAATATAAGCGATTTCGCCATCATCCAGAATTTTCAGGAAATGGTAACCGCCAACTACCTGACTGTCTGCAGGCGAATTTGCAAAGTTTACAATGATGTCTCGCGAAATTGCCATTTCGTCTGTTGTTGCGGCAACACGAATGCCATCCGTATCAAAAATATTAATCTCTACCTTCGTAATTGCTCTAAGTTCATCAATGCTAGTCTGAATGATCTGATTAGAAATCATCTTTTTTCCTCACGTTCTTAAATATTCAGCAAAATTAACAAAACCATACATTAATAATAAAACATGCTTATTTATTATGCAAGATATTTTTTCAGTTCTCTGCAACTACAAAAATAGAATTTCGCTCTGCGAAATTCTCCGCCTGCGGCGGATCCGCAAAGCAGCACTTTCCACGCTACAAGCTGTATCTTCTCCGCAGAGTGGCCTTTCCATGTTACAGGAAGAAGCTTTCACACGTCAGCGCGAAAAAGTTTTTTTATAGTCAAAAAGGGCCAGAACACTGTGTATGTGCTCTGACCCTTTATTATTCTCACATAGACTTGTCCAACTGTCAGCCTCAGAATTTATCTCTGCACTCTCGCGCCGGCGCCGCCCATGATCGCTTCAACTTCTTTCTTGCTCGCCATGGTGGTGTCACCGGGTGTGGTCATAGCCAGTGCACCGTGAGCCGCACCGTAGTTAACAGCGATTTCTGCATCACCGGTTGTCATCAGGCCGTAAATCAGGCCGGATGCAAAGGAATCACCGCCGCCGACACGGTCCATGATTTCAAGGCCCTTGTAATCCTTGGCCTTGTAGATTTCGCCGCCTGCCCAGCACAATGCGCTCCAGTCATTCACAGTTGCGGTCTTAACTTCACGAAGAGTGGTAGCCACAGCCTTGAAGTTGGGATATGTCTTAACCGCTTCGTTGATCATCTTCTTATAGCCGTCAATGTTGAGTTCCTTTAAGTTCTCATCATTTCCTTCAATTGTAAAGCCGAGGCAGGCTGTGAAGTCTTCTTCGTTGCCGATCATAACGTCAACATATTTAGCGATCTCTTTATTTACTTCCTGCGCCTTTTCCTTGCCTCCGATTGCGCTCCACATGGAAGGACGATAGTTCAGGTCGTAAGATACGATTGTTCCGTATTTCTTGGCAGTCTTGATTGCAGCCAGAACGGTTTCGCAGGACTGTTCGGATAAAGCAGCGTAGATACCGCCTGTATGAAGCCATCTCACGCCAAGGGTACCAAAAATATATTCAAAATCAAAATCTTCCGGTTTTGCTTTGGAAATCGCTGTGTTTGCGCGGTCAGAACAGCCAACAGCACCGCGGATACCGAATCCTCTTTCTGTAAAGTTGAGGCCGTTTCTGCAGGTTCTGCCGATACCGTCAGTCTTCATCCAGTGAATCAGAGAGGTATCAACACCGCCCTGCAGGATGAAATCTTCCATCAGCATACCTACTTCATTATCTGCAAATGCAGTAATAACAGCTGTCTTCAGTCCAAAACATCTGCGCAGACCGCGAACTACATTATATTCACCGCCGCCTTCCCATGCGCGAAAGCTTCTTGCTGTGCGAATTCTGCCTTCGCCGGGATCCAGACGAAGCATTACCTCTCCCAAAGATACCGCATCAAATTTGCACTCGCTTGCGGGTCTTAATTTCAAATCCATAATACCGTCCTCCTTCGATATAGAAAAATTTCCTTCTGTGTCTATTATACAAAAAACAGTCATGACTATGCAACCCAAAATCCTGCAAATCCTGTCCTGTCGGATTTTTCATGTTGCCGGCATATGAGCGGAACGGCTACAGAAAGCTGCGTTAACGGCGAAGCCGCAGAAAAACGCCGCAGACGCTCTGCAAATGGCATGGACAAACTGTCGCCTTACACGCCAGGCGCACCCGTTAGAGCACGCCCATGGGGCGTAAACCGAAAAAAGGGAGATGCTTTCGCATCTCCCTTCATAATTCTTATTAGTTTGTGATAGTCTGTTCTGTTTCTTTGTCGAATACATGGATCTTTTCAACATCGAATGCGAACTTAACGTTGTCACCAGGTCTAGCAGTTGTACGAGGATCAACTCTTGCGGTGATCGGGAACTCGCCAAGATCGAAGTACAGGAATACTTCTGCACCGAGCAGTTCGTATACTCTGATTGTAGATGTGAATACGCACTTAGCTGTTTCGATGAACATTTCGGAATCGTATACATCTTCAGGACGGATACCCATAACAACTGTCTTGCCATTGTAGCCACCATCGATAAGCTTCTTAGCTTTTGCAGGAGGTAACGGAATGGACTTGCCAGCTACTTCAAGAGCTGCTTCACTGCCATTGATTCTTACAACAGCATCCAGGAAGTTCATCTGAGGAGATCCCATGAATCCTGCTACGAACAGGTTCTGAGGCTTCTCATACAGGTTCTGAGGAGTATCAACCTGCTGAACGATACCATCTTTCATAACTACGATTCTGGTACCCAGTGTCATAGCTTCTGTCTGGTCATGTGTAACGTAGATGATGGTTGTGCCCAGTCTCTG
>JAFUMV010000112.1 GCA_017482485.1 Lachnospiraceae bacterium | reverse complement strand
GTCGCTATCCAATAATTCTTTGATATGCTGATACATCTTTTTTATTTCTTCATTTCCACTTTGCTCAACACCATCCTGAATATTATCCAACAGTTCGTTTGTGTATGTGTTAATGCTCCTTTAGAATAGCATTTTTTAGATCTACTTGCCTGTCACCAGATTGCTCTGTATACTGACAGTATCCTACAGAAAGAAAAAGTCTCAGAGCACCCTCCCTGACAAGTCGTGTACTCTGAGACCCAATAAAAACCATGTTCATTATAGCAGAGTATACGCTTGTTGGCAATGAGAAAACAGGCGTTTTTAGTCAAGAGCAGTGAAAATGTACCAGCCTGTCCTTGCTGTGGCGGTGAGCTCAGGTATCGTGACTCCCGCCTTCGTATCCGTAAACACGAGGGTGGAGAACGGGATTACCTGTGTATCCGGAGATTCCGGTGTTCTGAATGTAAGTGTTATCATAATGAACTTCCTGACGTACTGCTTCCATATAAGCACTATGAGACTGAAGTAGTTAGTGGCGTGCTTGATGGAATTGTTAAACCGGAAGACCAGGATTCTGAAGACTATCCCTCCGTCAGTACCATGCAGTACTGGCTATTATGGTTCCAGCAGAATCTTGCAAATATCGAGGGGTTTCTAAGAAATGCCGGATACCGTTACCTTGGACTTGGCAAAGACATTCTTTTCTCTGACCAGTCACTGCTCAGAACGGTCAGAAACAACTATCTCAACTGGCTTGAGATGATCATCCGTATCATTTATAACAGCGGCGGCTTTTTGCCGGCCTTTTACTGGTAATACGATGCACCTACTTTTGTTCGGCTGTCATGGCTTTCTCATGTATAGTGTTCTCAAAAGGAGGTCACATATCATGAATACAAACAGACAGGTCATACAGCAATGGGAGGAAGCAGAGGCGCTCCGTCGTTTCCAGCTCATTTCTCCGCTTCTTCGGGAAAATCTGGATGATGGCAAAAAGCTCCAGCTCCGAAAGAAGATCGCAGAAGAGAACAGCATCACAGTCCGCTCTCTGTACCGTTACGAAAAGGCATATCGCGAAGGGCAGTTTTCCGGCTTAAAACCGGCAACAAGGCAGAAACACCGCTCACAGAAACTTCCGGAAAATTTCGAATTCCTTGTAGAACAGGCCATCCAGTTAAGAAAGGAAGTCCCGGAACGTTCGGTTGCACAGATCATTCTGATTCTTGAGATGGAGGGGCATGTCGCTCCCGGTGTTCTGAAACGTCCAACACTGGAACGGTACCTTTACAAGCGCGGATTCGGCAGGGAACATATGCAGATGTACCGGGATGCACGGGAAAGTTCATCCAAACGGTTCTGCAAACCTCACAGAATGATGCTGATCCAGGCGGATATCAAGTACGGTCCAAAACTTTCCATTGGAAAAAATGGTGCCAAAGTCCAGACATATCTGTCTTCTGCAATCGATGATCATTCCAGATATATCTTATCTTCCCGTTTTTATGATAATCAGGAAGAGACGATCGTGGAAGATACGTTCCATCGGGCAATCATCCGTCATGGCGTATTTGATGCCTGTTACTTTGATAATGGAAAACAGTATGTTGCAAGACAATTAAGCTGCTCCCTTGCCCGGCTCGGGATCCGTGTGAATTTTGCACGTATCCGGAGCGGAAAAAGTAAAGGGAAGATTGAAAAGTTCCATCAGGTCGTAGACACCTTTAACCGGGAAGCAAAGCTTAAAAATATAAAATCCCTGGAGGAACTGAACCGTTTATGGGAGGTGTTCCTCGAAGAGTATTATCACAAAAAGCCCCATGAAGGTATTGCCGAATACTATGAAAGCCTTGGTGCTGCGGTACCGGAAAACGGCATCACGCCTCTTCAGGAATGGAACAGGGATACCAGACCGTTAAACTTTCTTGATACCTCTGTTGTATCAGAGGCCTTTCTTCACCATGAAGAGCGCAAGGTTGATAAAGGAGCCTGTATCAGCTTCCGTGGGAAACGTTATGAAACCAGACCGGAACTGATCGGCTATAAAGTAGGGATCGCTTATGATCCCGCAGTTCCGGAAGTGCTGACTGTCACTTATCCGGGATATGCCCCGTTCACCGCAAAACCTGTGAAGATGGGATCTTACTGTGATAAAAATCCGACGCTTCCAGTTTCCATGCAGGAACAGAAACCAACGACATCACGGTTTCTGGATGCACTTGAAGTACGTCATGAAAAGAAACGCGAACAGGTAGCTGACGCGATCTCCTTTGCTTCATACAGGAAGGAGGCGAATGGAAATGTATGAGACATTCTTTGGCATGGAACACACTCCGTTTGTGCGGGATGTACCAGCCGATAAACTGTATGAATCAAAAGCATTCCACGAGACACTCGGACGTCTTGCTTATGTGGCAGACCGTCAGAAGTTTGCAGTTGTTACTGCAGATCCCGGATGTGGAAAATCCACACTGATCCGCCGTTTTTACGAGGAACTTCCAAAATCGGAGTATATCGTCTTATATCTTTCTGATTCAAAACTAACTCCAAGATGGTTCTACAAAGGACTTCTGGATCAGCTTGGACTGGAATCCCGTTTTTACCGGGGAGATTCCAAACGTCAGCTGCAGCAACAGATCGAGATCATCCGCGGAGTACAACACAAGAAGGTGGTCTGTATCCTCGACGAAGCCCATTTATTGGAAAAAGAGACTCTGGAAGAGTTCCGTTTTCTGCTGAATTACAGGTTTGATTCCACAAGTCCGATGGCAGTTGTACTGGTAGGACAGACAGAACTGTGGACAACGAAATTGAAACTGCAGCGTTATGCTGCGATCCGCCAGCGTATAGATATGTACTGTGTACTTCCGCATTTGGACCGTGCGGAATGTGAAAAATACATCAACAGTCACCTGGCTTATTCCGGATGCCGACAGGACCTGTTTACAGAGAAAGCCGTTGATGAGATTTACCATGCATCTACAGGAATCCCGCGACTGATCAACCGGATCTGCGAGAAGGCCTTGATGTACGCATTCCAGCAAAGCAAGCGCTTGATTGACGATTATATGATCCGCTACGTTGTAGAGCATGAAATGCTGGAGACAACTGAATAAGCCCACTATGGAGTAACCGGGGATTACCCCGGTTACTCCTGAAACTAACAGAGACAGGAACATGAGCGGAGCAAGGACACGCGATGAAATCAATTCAATGACAGCTCATGAAATCAGCAACATGTATTCTATTTCTTCGGCTATATCCGCTTCTAAAGATGGTTTATCTGGGAACTTTTCGGATAAATCATATGCATGTTTGTATATTTCCTTTCGGAGGTTTTTGGTTAATTCACG
>JAFUMV010000111.1 GCA_017482485.1 Lachnospiraceae bacterium | reverse complement strand
TGTTTTTTACTGTTGACTGGTGACTTTAAACGGAGTGAGCAGTAATTTTTGTTTTGTTCCCAAAAAAGGCAATCATGCTTCCAACTCCAGTTGTCAGCCTGATTACCTTTTGTTTCTATCTTCTCTAATTAATTATCTCTTAACATGAAATGCCTTGATGCCGGGATAAACAGCGCTCTTGCCCAATTCCTCTTCAATGCGAAGCAGCTGATTGTATTTTGCAACTCGCTCCGAACGGCTGGGAGCGCCAGTCTTAATCTGGCAGGTATTCAGAGCAACTGCCAAATCTGCGATCGTGGTATCCTCTGTTTCTCCGGAACGATGAGAAGATACTGCAGTATAGCCTGCCTTGTGTGCCATCTTGATTGCTTCAAGTGTTTCAGAAACAGTGCCGATCTGATTTAATTTAATCAGGATGCAGTTTCCGCAGCCCAGTTCAATCCCCTTCTGTAATCTCTCGGTATTGGTAACAAATAAATCGTCTCCTACAAGCTGTACCTTGTCACCAAGCTCTCTGGTCAGCTTCTGCCAGCCTTCCCAGTCTTCTTCATCCAAAGCATCTTCAATGGAGATAATCGGATATTTATCCACCAACTGTTTCCAATGTTCAATCAAACCATCGGATGTAAACTTTGTTCCAGCCTTCGGAAGAACATATTCACCCTTTACAGAGCCTTTCCACTCACTGGACGCAGCATCCATAGCAATCATAAAATCCTTACCAGGCTCATATCCTGCATTCTTAACAGCCTCTAATATATACCGGATAGCCTCTTCATCGCTGGCAAGATCGGGGGCAAAACCGCCTTCATCACCTACAGAAGTCGCAAGTCCCTTTGATTTTAATAACGCAGCAAGGGCATGGAACACTTCTGCACACCAGCGAAGCGCTTCCTTGAAGCTTTCTGCTCCAACAGGCATAATCATAAATTCCTGAACATCAACGGTATTCGCTGCATGAGCGCCACCATTTAAAATATTCATCATCGGAACCGGAAGTCTGTTGCCGGAGATTCCGCCCAAAAATCTGTACAGCGGTATATCGAGCGCAGCTGCTGCTGCTCTTGCTGCTGCAATAGATACCGCAAGAATCGCATTGGCACCAAGCTTTGACTTATCCTTTGTTCCATCAGCTTCCATCATCGCCTTATCAACAGCATAAATATCAGATGCATCCATACCGACAATCGTATCAGCAATTACTGTATTGATATTCTCTACTGCCTTGCTGACACCCTTGCCAAGATATCTTGACTTATCTCCATCTCTTAACTCCAGCGCTTCAAACTCACCTGTGGATGCTCCGCTGGGTGCAGTTCCTCTCGCTACAGTACCATCAACTAATGTAACCTCTGCTTCAACAGTGGGATTTCCTCTGGAATCTAAAATCTCTCTTCCAATTACTTTTTCAATTTCCAAATATTTCATAACTCATTTCTCCTTTATAGCCTGATTTCCCTGTTCGGATGTCCCGCAGGATATATCCCCCTTTGGGACATCCTCATTGAATCGTATTCAGCAACTACGATAATGAAAGGGCTTCACATGATTCGCTTTAAGTTAGTCTTAACTAACTATCAAGAATATAACATATGTATACAAAGAAATCAATCTTTTTTTAATAATTATTTTTATAACGGTTCAGCCTTCGTTACTATGAACGAAGGAAACAGCCCCCGCTTTCGAACCTGCGGGTAGGGCCTATCCAGAATTTTATGGTAGAAATCCCCCGAAAAGGCCCCATTTTTCCCGCATTTTTGTCGGGTTAACCGAACAAGCAGGCCAAACGGTCACTCAAACTGCGCCGCGTAAAGCTTATAGTAAAATCCCTTTTTCTCCATCAGGCTTTCATGAGTGCCCTGCTCCACCACATCGCCGTGATCGATCACCAGAATATGATCCGCATGCTGGATGGTGGACAGGCGGTGAGCGATGACAAAGCAGGTCTTGTCTGTCATCAGCTCCCGCATGGCCTTCTGAATATGCCGCTCGGTGCTGGTGTCCACGTTGGAGGTAGCCTCGTCCAGAATCAGCATTTTTGCATCGTAAAGCATGGTTCTGGCGATGGTCAGAAGCTGTTTCTGTCCTTTGGAAATGTTGCCGCCGTCCTCGCTGATGACGGTCTGATAGCCTTCCGGCAGGCGCTCGATGAAGGGGTGGATGTGGGCCGCTTTCGCCGCCGCTACAACCTCTTCCATGGTCGCCCCTTCCTTGCCGTAGGCGATGTTTTCAAAAATGGTACCGCGAAATACCCAGGTGTCCTGCAGCACCATGGCATAGGCGCTGCGCAGGCTTTCTCTGGTGCAGCTGCGGATTTCCTGTCCGTCCACTAAAATTTGTCCCGCATCCACGTCATAAAAGCGCATCAGCAGATTGATGATGGTGGTCTTTCCGGCACCTGTGGGACCCACGATCGCCACCAGCTTTCCCGCCTGGGCATCCAGATTCAGCTTGTGGATGATGGTTTTTCCTTTTTCATAACCGAAGTTCACATCCTCCAGCTTCACATGCCCCTGTACATCGGTGAGCACCTGGGCATTTTCCACGTCCCCTATCTCCTCCGTTTCATCCAGCAGCGCAAACACGCGCTCTGCTGCGGACAGGGCAGAATACAGTTCGTTGATGATGTTGGCGATTTCATTGATCGGTCCGGAGAATTTTCTGGAATACAAAACAAAGGAAGAAATCTGTCCCAGAGAAATCATTTTCAGCATGTATAATACGGAGCCGAACACGGCGATCAGGCTTAAGCCCAGATTGTTGATCATTCCCACAGTGGGTCCCATGGTCATGCCGTAATAGTCCGCGTCGTAATAGGCATCGGCGGCATTCTGATTGACCTTATCAAAATTTTCCTGCACCCGGTTTTCATAGGCATAAGCAATGATCGTCTTCTGCCCGGAAAACATTTCCTCCACGAAACCGTTCATGATGCCGTAATTTTTAGAGCGCAGAGAAAACTTCGGTCTTGTGATCTTACGAATCTTCGTGGTATAGATGATCGCCGTGGGAACCGTAAACACCATCACCACCGCAAGGAGCGGGGAGATCAGAATCATCATGATCAAAGAACCGATGACCGTCACCAGACTGTTTAAAATCTGAACGATGTCGGTGGCCAGACAGCTGCTGACCACTTCAATATCATAGGAAACTCTGCTGATGATGTCTCCGGCCTGATTCCGGTCAAAAAATCCCACCGGCAGGCGCATCAGCTTTTCAAAAACATCTTTTCTCATCTTCCGGGCGATCCATTTGCTGACATGCATCATGAGCATGCTTGTGGAAATGGAGATCACCGAGGAACACACATAGCACAGAAGCATCCGTTTCGCGTAATAATATACATTGTTAAAATTGACTTTTCCTGCGCCCGCAGCAGCCTCATTGATCGCCTTTCCCGCAAAGTCCGGCCCCAAAAGCGCCAGGACATTGCTGCAAAAACACAGGCAGACCACACCGAAAATCACAAATTTATATGCGCCCACATAAGACAGAAGTCTTAAAAATGCGCCCTTGGTATCCTTGGGTTTTCTCTGTACGGAATTTATTGGTGCCATATCACTTCATCTCCCCCATCTGTGTCCTGTAAATCTCCCGATACATCTGGCAGCTGTTCATCAGCTCCTCATGGGTTCCGTGTCCGATGATATTTCCCTCTTCCAGCACGATGATGTCATCCAGATTCATGATGGAACTGATTCTCTGAGCCACCACAATCATGGTGGTATCCGCATGATGCTGTGCAATCGCTTTTCGCAGCATCGCGTCGGTCTTGTAGTCCAGCGCGCTGGAGGAATCGTCCAGAATCAGAATCTGGGGATGGGCTGCCAGGGCTCTGGCAATCAGGACGCGCTGCCGCTGGCCGCCGCTTAAATTGGCGCCGTGAATGGCCGCTTCATGCTCATAAGTATCCTCATAGGCTTCGATGAAATCCCGTGCCCTGGCATCTTCTGCCGCCGTCACGAGGCTGTCTCCATCCACATCCCGGCCGAAGACAATATTTTCTTTTAAAGTGTCCGCAAAAATCACATCATTTTGGAACACCACGCCGAACATCCGGTGTAGCTCATCCTTATCGTAGGTGCGGACATCCTTACCGTCCACGAACACATGCCCCGAATCCGCATCATAAAAACGCATCAGCAGGTTAATGATGGTGGTCTTGCCGCAGCCGGTAGCGCCGATGATGCCCAGCTATCCGCCTTTTTTCATGGAAAAATCAATATCGCTTAAGCACTTTTTGCGGCCGCCCTCGGTAAAAGCACTGCTGTCCACGGTCTGACTGTCCGCCCCATAACTGAAATTCACATGGTCAAAAATAATATATTCATCTCTGTCAGTGGCGGCCGCCTCGCTCTCGGGAATCCTCACCAGATCGTCCTCCGAAAGTACCACCGATGCGATTCTCTTTGCGGAAGCATTGGCCTTGGAAATCATCATAAAAATACGGTTTAAGCCCATGACGCCCATCAAAATCATGTTGAAATAGGTCAGAAACGCTAAAATCACGCCGGGCTGTGTGATGCCGGAATTGACCCGGTTTGCGCCGATCACCACGACCAGCACCAGACCGCAGTTTAAAAACAGCGTCATGATGGGGCCCGGAAGAGACATCATCATGCTGGCTTTGATATCCTTCCGGGTCATCTGTTCATTCGCCTGAGCAAAACGACGTTTTTCATAATCTTCCTTGGACAGCGCCTTCACCACCCGGATGCCCGTGATGTTTTCCCGCATGACGCGCACGATATCGTCCACGCAGCTCTGCACCTTTTCATATAAAGGAATGCCCTTTCTGGAAATGCAGACGATGACCACGATCATGATCGGCGCCATGATGCACAGAATGGAGGCCAGCCCCGGGTCCATGGTCAGCGTGATGGCAATGCCGCCAAACAGCATGATGGGCGCGCGAACCCCCATGGTCTGCATGGACTTGATAAAATCCTGCAGATTATAAGAATCGGAGGTCATTCTGGAGGTCAGAGACGGCAGACCGAATTCATCGATCTGACTGCCGCTCAAATTGATGGACTTCCAGAACAGATCCCGCCGAATCTCATAGATGCTCAGCTTTGCAGACTTTACCGCCATCCGGTTCGCCGTGATATTCAAAAAACGCACCAGACACGCCAGCCCGATCATGACAGCGCCCCAGAAAAGCACCTTTTCCAGCGCCTGCATCGGCACCACATCATCGATCATGTATTCCAGAAGATACGGAATCATCAGCTCCCCGAAGGTTCCCAGAAATTTGATGATGAGCGCGATCAGCACCATTTTTGTATACGGTTTTACATAGGAAAAAATAAATTTCATTTCCGCTTCATCCTTTGCTATACGCGATATTACAGTTCATCCATGCAGGTATATCCTCCCCTGCATAGCAGTATGGGCGCAGAGAAAAAAAAGTTATTCTCCATGCCCAAAATCAGCGAAAAAATCCGGTGTAAATCACCTGAAATGGGTGTAGGCAGAAAAACTGATATCTGACGCCCACAAAATCCCCAAATTCCGGGCGTGGTACTGCATTTTTTTCGCTTACGCCCATTACCGAGAAGGATTGACCGTTTCCTGTCTTTTTCCGGGCGTGAGGGACAATTTTGTAATAGTTCACTGGTGATGTGCACATCACCAGTAGACTGTAACCGGCCGAACTGTTACCTTCTATAAAGAAATTTTAGGAAATAAAGGGTTGACAAACAATTCCATTTCATCCATCATTAAGTCAGAAATGGAATTAATTGTTTCACTGTAAAAACGAAACAGGGAAAACATTGCAGAGGAAATCAGATGAATCTGAACTATTTTAAAGAATTTGTCATTCTGGCAGAAACCAGAAATTACTGGGAAGCTTCGGAGCGGCTGTTCATCAACCAGTCCACTCTTTCCAAACATATCAAGGCCATGGAGGCGGAACTGGGTGTTCCCCTGTTCGACCGCACCACCCGAAAGGTGACGCTGACGGAGTTCGGCCAGACCCTGCTGCCCTACGCCCGGTCCATCAACAGTATCCAGGCGGATTACACCACGGCACTTTTGCAGCAGCAAAATCATAATCTGGGGCTGGTGACTCTTGGAAGCGTATCCCCCATGAAGCTGTATGGCATCACGGATCTCATCACGGACTATCAGGCCGCTTTTTCCGAGTATAACATACATGTCCGGGAAAATGACAGCCAATATTCCAGACAGATGCTTTTATCTCAAAAATGTGAGCTGGCCTTTCTGCGGGAACCGCTGGATGCGTCCGGAAAACTGCCGCCAGATAAGGATTCTCTGGTTCGCATCCCCTTTTTGACGGATCATATGCTGGCTGTGGTGGAACACAGCAATCCGCTGGCATTGCACGAAACAGTCACCTTTGCAGATCTGGTCTCGGAAAAGCTCTGCTTTTTCAAGAAAAACTCCATCCTGTTCAACCTCTGCTACAGCGCCTGTCAAAATGCCGGTTTCATTCCCAACGTGGTCTATGACTCCCATTATGTGGGCAGCATTTTTGATATGGTATTAAAAAACGGATGCACAGCGCTGCTTACCGATCGCCAGGTAGCCCACAGACGAACCCACAATACCGACGATGCACTGGCCTTTCTTCCCATTGAACCCGGAATTTCCACACAGATTTCCCTGTGCTATCCGGAAAATGCGCAGCTCTCAGAAGGCGCAGCGGCATTTGTGGAATTTATTAAAAAAAGGCAGAGATAATGCAGCAAAACCCCCGTGAATCAATCCACAGGGGTTTTCTTTATCCGATAAAAGAAGCCACACAATATACAGCATAGATACCCAGCAGAAGCACGCCCTGCACCCGGGAGGACTTCTTTCTGATCATGATCGGTGCCAGAAGCACCAGCATCACGCCGCACGCCAGGGGCATGTCCACCGTCACGGTTCCGTTTTCCAGCGGGATGCCTGCAACCGCAGAAGGAATACCGATTACCAGCAGCAGATTTAAAAGGTTGGCACCAATGACATTTCCAAGTCCCACATTTCCATAGCCTTTCACCAAAGACATGATGGAAGTCACAAGCTCAGGCAAAGATGTGCCCAGCGCGATGAAGGTGACAGCGATGACGCGTTCCGGAACTCCTAAAGCCTGAGCGATCAAAATGCCGTTATCCACCAGCAGGTTTGCTCCCACATAGAGAAGGGCTGCACACACTACCAGCATCAGCAGCTGTTTGGGAATGGAAATGCTGCTCACATCTTCCTTTTCTTCCTCTTCGTCAGCCTCTCCCGCGGAAAGCTTAATGCTCAAAAACGCGTAAAGGCAAAACGCCAGAAGCAGGCAGATGCCCACAGGCTGTCCAAAGCTGCCGGTCATATATCCGATCATATTCATGATGATCAGGGTGATGAAGAAAAATGCGCTTCTCCAGGCGATGGAAGCAAATTCCACCTTTTTGGAAGGGCGAATGGTCTGGGTAAGACCTGCAATCAGTGCAGTGTTGCAGATGATGGAACCGAATGCATTGCCGGCTGCAATCGCCGCTGAACCATCGAATGCCGCTGTAGTGGAAACCAAAACCTCGGGAAGCGTCGTGCCAAGGCTTACAATGGTCGCTCCCACCACGATCTGGGGAATTCCCAGCTTCTTTGCAATCGCCACTGCCGCATCCACCAGACGGTCCCCGCCCAGCATGATCAGCATAAGGCCGACCGCAAATAGCAAAACTGCTGTAATCATAAAAGTTCTCCTCCTGTAAATCCTTTGAAAATTACCATCGTCTGCATGCAGAAGAAAGTATCGTCATCCGCAGGCAGACGTTAAGAAATTGCTAAGAAGACGTTAGCAAAAAAAATCATATCTGTCAATGTTGTTTCTCTTGTTTTTCGACACTATTCTCTATATAATTGTAGCAGCCCGGCATTGTCAGCGCCAATGAACTGCCTGCAATATGGACAGACACTGACGCTGTCTGATTCCTGTTCACTGATGACATGAGTGGCCAAATGCCCGATGAACGGTAACGCCGCTTTGGGAGGGGAGAATCCGTCATGATAAAAAAATCTGCTGCTGCCAATCAGATCACCGAAGGTGTTATCTGGAAACAGCTTTTATTTTTCTTCTTTCCGATCTTATTCGGAACCTTTTTTCAACAGCTTTACAATACCACAGACGCGGTCATTGTGGGCAATTTTGTGGGCAAGGAAGCGCTGGCTTCCGTGGGCGGTCCCGCTGCCACCATCATCAACCTGCTGGTAGGCTTTTTCGTGGGCCTTTCTTCCGGTGCCACCGTCATCATCTCCCAGCATTTCGGGGCCGGAGATGTAAAAAAAGTCAGCAATTCTGTCCACACCGCCATTGCTCTGGCAATTACAGGCGGCGCCATCATGATGGTCATCGGCATCACGATTGCTCGCTTTGCCCTCACCGCAATGGGCACTCCTTCAGACATTCTGGAGCTTTCTGTGGTTTATATGCGCATTTATTTTCTGGGCATTATTCCGTCCATGATTTATAACATGGGTTCCGGCATTCTGCGGGCTGTGGGCGATTCCAAACGACCGCTGTATTTTCTGATCGCCTCCTGTTTTATCAATATCGTGCTGGATCTGATCTTTGTTGTGGTCTTACAGATGGGAGTGGCCGGCGTTGCCGTTGCCACCATTATATCCCAGACCATTTCCGCCCTGATGACAGTCATCACCCTGCTGCGCACAAAAGAAACGTTTAAGCTGGAAATCAAAAAAATCCAATTTCACAAAACGTTTCTTGTCAACATTTTGCGCATAGGATTTCCAGCCGGACTGCAGTCCGCCATGTATTCCATTTCCAACCTGTTAATCCAATCCTCCATCAACTCCTTCGGCACGGATACGGTGGCCGCCTGGACCGCATACGGGAAAATAGACAGCATTTTCTGGATGATCATGGGCGCTTACGGCACTTCCATCACCACCTTCTCCGGTCAAAACTATGGGGCCGGTAAGATAGACCGGGTAAAAAAGAGCGTCCGCATCTGTATCTCCATGGCCGCTGCCACCAGCGTATTTTTAAGCTTTGTGGTTCTGACCTGGGGGGATGTGATCCTGCTTTTATTTACCCAAGATCAGAACGTCATCAACATCTGTGTGGGCATGATGCGCACCATCGCCCCCGCCTATGTCACCTATGTCTGTATTGAAATTCTCTCCGGCACCTGCCGGGGCTGCGGAAACGCTCTCATTCCCATGCTTATGACATGTTTCGGTGTCTGCGTGCTGCGTATCATCTGGATTTTCGTTGCCGTTCCGATGAGAAACGAGGTTTCCACCGTGGCTTTTTCCTACCCGCTGACCTGGACTGTCACATCCCTTCTTTTTATCATTTACTATAAAAAGGGAAAATGGATGCAGGTAGATGATATTAAGACGGCACCGGAAACACAGCGGCAATGATAAATTGCAAAGCAGATACAATTCGCGTGCGAATCGCAAAGTAGCGCACGGGAACCTTTGCAATTCGCACGCGAATCGCAAAGTAGCGCACGGGAACCTTTGCAATTCGCACGCGAATCGCAAAGTAGCGCAAGAAAAAAGATCGCTATGCGATCTTTTTTCTTGCTTCATTCACACTTTTTCTTCAGTTCGTCCCATCTTCTGTCCACTTCTGCCTGGAACTGTGCGATCAGGTTTTCTTTTCCGGGTTTGAACAGATGCTTGAAACGCTTCTGCATCCGAAGAAACTCTTCGATGGGCAGCTTGTTTTTCGGTTCATAGCTGAGCACCCATTTGCCGTCAATGATTTCAAACAGCGGCCAGTAGCAGGTGTCCACCGCCAGTCTGCAGATGGTCATCAGGTCGGACGGATCATATCCCCAGCCTCTGGGACAGGGAGACATCACATTTAAAAATGCTGCGCCAGGGGTATAAATGGCCTTTTTGGCCTTAGTGTGCAGATCCTTGAAATTGTTTGTAAAGGTAGTCTGGGCCACATAGGGAATGTGATGCTCTGCCATAATAGCTGCCAGGTCCTTTCTGATCTGCACTTTACCGTCAGAGACCTTGCCCGCAGGTGTGGTGGTGGTGTCCGCAAACTGAGGCGTTGCGGAGCTTCTCTGGGTGCCGGTATTCATGTAAGCGCCATTGTCGTAGCAAACATAGACCATGTCATGTCCTCGTTCCATGGCGCCGGACAGAGACTGAAAGCCGATATCATAAGTGCCGCCGTCCCCGCCGAAGGTGATGAATTTATAGTCGTCAGTCAGTTTTCCCTTTTTCTTTAAAACACGATAAGCCGTTTCCACGCCGGACAGGGTTGCTCCCGCATTTTCAAAAGCGTTGTGAATATAGCTGTCCTGATAAGCGGTATAGGGATACATAAAAGTAGACACCTCCAGGCATCCTGTTGCATTCCCCACCACTGCCTTATCTTCCGGGTTTAAAGCGCGCAGGACGTTGCGCACGGTCACGGCACCGCCGCAGCCCGCACACATTCTGTGGCCGGGTGCCAGACGCTCCGGTCTGCTCATGACTTCTTTGAAATTATAAGCTGTTTCCATGGCAATCTCCTTCTCTTAAGCCGATATAGGCATACATGTCTCTGATTTCGTGGGTCTGTGCGATCTCTTCCAGATTGTCAAAAATCTTTTCAAAATCACCCACTGTGATATCTCTTCCGCCAAGACCATAGAAATAATTTACAAGTTCTATTTCAGCCTTTGCGCTGTAAAGGGCGGCCCGAACTTCTGCGCCCAGAGGGCCGCTGGTGGCAGAAAACATTTCGCTGCGATCCAGCACCGCAGCAGCTTTGAGATTTTTCAGGACTTTGGCCAATTCTTCTTCCGGGAAAGGACGGAACACACGGATTTTCACAAGACCCACTTTTTTGCCTGTCGTTTCTCTGATATGGTCCACTGCTGCCTTGCAGGTACCTGCCGCAGAACCAATGATCACAACGGCATATTCAGCGTCTTCCATGCGATATTCCTCAAAGAAGCCGTATTTTCTGCCGGTCATTTCCTCGTATTTTTTTGCCACATCCAGAATCACGCGCTTTGCATTCAGCATGGCCTGACGCTGAGCGCGCTTGGTTTCCATATAGTAGTTGGACACCGCATAAGGGCCCACCGCCATGGGCTCTTTTGCATTTAACAGATAATGCTCCGGACAATATTCGCCAACGAAAGCCTTCGCCTTATCGTCTTCCACCAGCATGATGTTTTCCACGCCATGGCTGGTGATGAAACCGTCCTGGCAGATCATCACCGGCAGATGCACGTCCTTATGCTCTGCAATAGGATAAGCTTGTAAAAAGTTGTCGTAGACCTCCTGATTGGATTCCGCGTAAATCTGAATCCAGCCTGCATCTCTGGCACCCATGCTGTCGGAGTGATCGGCATTGATGTTGATAGGTCCGGTCAGCGCCCGGTTTACCAGTGCAAGCACTACAGGCAGTCTGTCGGAAGCCGCCACATACAGCTCCTCCCACATCAGCGCCATACCGCAGGAGGATGTGGCGGTCACGGTTCTTGCCCCTGCCGCACAGGCTCCAATGGCCGCGCTCATTGCGGAATGTTCGCTTTCCACATGAATAAATTCCGTGTCAATTTCACCGTTTGCGATGTAGTTTGCCACATACTGCGGAATTTCCGTGGAGGGTGTGATGGGAAATGCGGGCATTACATCCGGATTGATCTGCTTAATTGCATATGCAACTGCTTCGTTGCCGGATAAACGTTCTCTGATCGCCATTTATTTTCCCTCCTTCATTTCGATCGCACCAAAGGGACATACCTTGGCACAAATGCCGCAGCCCTTGCAGTGATCATAATCAAATTCGCCTCTTTTGCCTTCACAGACCGGAATGGATGAATCCGGACACACCGGTGCGCATAAAAGACACTGTTTGCATTTTTCTTCTATAAAAACAGGGGTGGAAGTCCTCCATTCTCCGGTGCAGAAATTTCTGGAAGTGGCAGGCTCATAAATCTGGTTGCCTTCCGTGATGTCCTGCCAGGGACTTCTTTCGTTGATATCTGTACTTTTCATGATTTGTCATTTGCCTTTCTTTTTGTTGATGGACATTTGCTGCGCACGCGACAGGCATGCAGACTGCTGTCCTGCACGATGTGCCCACATAGCAGCATTTCTCTGCGGCTTGTGCCCGCTCCTCTTTATGCGATCGCCTTTAAGGTCATCTTAAGCGCCTTCATATTGCCGGCCACCACTTCGGGTTTCTTTGCAAATTTGTGTTCAAAGGAAGCCTGCATCTCTTTTAAGAAAACTTCCGGCGCCATCACGCCGGAAATCGCAACAGCAGCCGCCAGCATGGGGGAATTGGGGAAATATTTGCCCAACGCGTCCTCGGAAATCTCTCTGGCGTTGACAGTGATGACTTTGCCGTTCCAGTTAGGCAGCTTTGCCTCGATTTCCGATTTGCTGCGCTGGGTGTTCACGATCACCGCACCGCCTTTTTTCAGTCCGGCGGTCACGTCAGTACAGTCTAAAAGGCCATCATCCACAACCACCACATAGTCAGGCTCATAGATATTTGAATGAACGGTGATGGGGTTTTTGCTGATCCGGTTATACGCCGTAATCGGCGCACCCATGCGTTCCGGACCGTATTCCGGAAATCCCTGCACATATTTACCTGTCTTAAAAGCAACATCCGCCAGAAGAAGTGCCGCTGTTTTCGCACCCTGTCCGCCCCGTCCGTGCCATCTGATTTCCACTGTATCTTTCATGTTTGTCCTCCTTAAACTTCTGTAAATAAAAACGACAGTCGATTATGTGCTATACATAGTCGGCTGCCGGATATTTTTTCCTATGAAAAAGTATCAAAAAAGCTTCTACCGTAAACGGCAGAAGCTTCATTCCTCAGGTTCCATTTACGACATACCAACATATGCGTCCTCTGTTACGGGAGGATCCCGTCAGCATCTACTTGCTCTCGCTTTCGTGCTGCTACTTGGGAGGGATATTCCAAAAATTCTACTCGTACCGCTTCTCAGCTTATGCGGCTCTCTGTGACATTTCAAATTGATGTACTCGTCTCCGTCATCGTATTTGAGTAACAGTTCAGCCATACAGAGCCAAACCGTTACATATTTGATGTAATATTCGATTTTATTGATCGGCCTTTCCTGCCGAATTGCTTTTATTATATTAGCACGTTGAAGCGTTGTCAAGTATTTTTTCACATCGCTTCTTCAAACGCTCTGACGTTCTCTGCCCTGGCCGCCAGCATCAGCCATCTGCTCAGCACGGCATCGTCCTGCTCCTTTCCGATTTTTTCGGAAAGTTCCTTCGTAACATCGCCTACATTCTGCAGGATGAACAGGACACTCTCCGCTTTTCCTTCCGCTCTTCCCCGTGCCAGACCGCTCTGTACGCCATCGTCAAAAATCATCTGTCCCAATGGATTCATAGAAAATGCCTCCTTTACTTCTTTCATTTCATCAGTTGTCAAAAACTTGCTCGAAAAAACATACAAAACAGCCTGCATCCGCTTTCTGTCCTCTGATGTCACGGATGCATACTCTCTGTTCAACAGCTTCAGACTTTCCATCACGCGTTCTTTCTGCGGCATTTCTCCGCTCATCAGCGGCGTGAACATTAAATCTGCCAGTTTTCCATTTTCCATCCGATAATTAAAATCTTCAAACGACTGCCTCACCTCAATTCCAACATTCTCAGTGGAAGTGACGACCTCAATTTCACCTTCAATTCCGCATTTCTTCGTTATTTCCTTTCCAAAATGAAATGCCGCATACTTGCTGGCAGGATCCTCTGCGTGATAAATCGCTTCTGTATTTTTCTCTTTGTTTTCCGCAAATCGTTCCTTTCCGGTATTGCAGGTACTATTCAAACATATCCTCCTTTCCCCTTTTTTTCAGACATTCAACATACCTGTTCTTTGTTGCTTGCGCTCCCGCATCGTCCTCTGCTCGGATGCTGAATCGTAAAATTGATAAATGTGCCCGATCAGGGCCTGATAGACATCAGATGACATCTGCCAAGTGTCATCCGATGTTCTTAAATGAATAAAGATCTTCCACTTAGATTCGAAATGCAGAACGCATTCCGAATAGCTGTCCGGTAAGCAAATCGGAAGTCACTCCCAAATGTTATCTAACCTGTTTATCAGCCGCTTAGAAGTGCGAAATATTCCTGAATCTGTTCGACGACCCTGGCAGGATTCACTTTTTCAAAATCCGATGTATCAACTTCGATCCTGCCTCCTGGACAGAAAAAATGATCCATGCCTCTTTTTAAGAATTTATCCTCAAATTCCGCCCTCGTCATGGCATAATCCAGGCAGTCCCCTTCCCGAGGCGGATAGTGCTCCTGAAGAATATGCCCCAGATGCCGGGCATGGGCCTTGTCTCTTTTCACATAACGCTCATAGAGCACATCCGGATTCCCTTTTAAAAATACGGTCATGCAGGTCATCTGATAACGGCCGGTCAGTTCCCGGAAGGCTTTTTGGCTGATATCGTCAAAATTATTGTCTATGATGACGGACTGGCCGGCCCTGAGCAGCTGCTCTGTCATGTGAAGGACAATCGCATTTGCGGCATGGTCCAAACGCCGCTTTTCCGGATAACTTTGAAATCCTATGGTATCAAAAAGCCGCTCTTTGATAGCATCCTTTTCCACCACGGGATATCCAAAGCTTTCTGTCAGATATTTACAAATCGTGGATTTGCCGGTTGCCGGCATTCCCGTTAAAACAATCACTGCCATAACGCATCAATCCTTTGCATAGGTGTTAAGCACTGCATCCAGCACTTTGTATTCCTCTGCCCGCAGCGTTCGAAACGGCCGACGGCAGGTATCATGGGCAATCACGCCCTGCAGCTTTAACATCGCTTTGATGCCCGGAATGGCCGGAACGGCTTTTAAGGTTCTGGTCACCGCCACCACTTTATTCTGATATTCCAGCGCTTTTTCCATATCTCCCGCCATGAAGCTTTCATAGGCTCCCACATACCACTTCGGGAACACACAGGCCGGTCCTGAGACTTCCCCGGCACAGCCCGCTGCCAGCGCACTTAAAATATAGCTATCGGCGCCGATCAGCACGTCCGGTTTTCTGGTTTTTGGCGTGCGCATATAGTCCTGAATTCGCTGAATATCCTTATTGGAATATTTCATACCCATCACATTTGGATTTTCATCCACAATCTGTGCAAAGGCCTTTACACTGATGTCATTATTTGTATGAGACGCGATGTTATACAGATATACCGGCTTATCGCCCGCCGTGCGGCAAACCTGCCGATAATATTCCACCATCGCCTCATCGTCGATTTTATAAAAAATCGGGGTCATGACACCCACACCGTCTGCACCGCTTTTGCAGGCGTAGCTGACATTTTCCATGGTATCTTCCCAGCCCGTGCACGCACACTGAATGTAAGCCGCCATACGTCCCGCATTCGCTTCCACCACCACATCTGTGACCCCATGATGTTCCTGCATGGAAAGCAGTATCCCTTCACCGTTTGTACCGCAGGGATAAACCGCATGAATGCCGGTGTCCGCCATGTGGTTTATCAGCCTCTTTAAAGATTCAAAGTCCACTGCACCGGACGCATCCATGGGTGTAATGTTGGCGCAAACGATCCCTTTCAGTTTTCTCATCTTTTCACTGTCTCCTGTCTGAATTATTTTTTTAGTTTGTCGGCCTCTTTGAGCAGATACTCCTGAAACTTCACAGCTGCCAGCGGCAGATGCCGGTTTTTATTCCATAAAATATAGGAAGAAATCTCCATATCCTTTTCCGCGAAGGGAATCAGTCGGGTGTTTTTCCGAAAACGCCCTTTCCAGGATATCTCCGGCGCCACCGCTGCCCCCAGATTTTCACTGACATATTTTCGGATGAAATAAGGGTCATCACAGATGATCGGAATCTGCGGCGTAAATCCCTGCTGTTGACAGCGGGATACAATGATTTTGTGCAGCACCGACTGCTCCGGTGTGGCGATCAGCTTCTGCCCCCGCAGATCTGAAACACTCACAGTCTCCCGCACTGCCAGCGGATGCTCCTCATGTACCGCCAGAATCAGATTTTCCTTCAGGAGAGGCACATAAGCTGTCAGCTGGCGAAATTCGGTATGGGAGGAAATGCACAGATCATAGCAGGCATCGCGCTCTTCACAATAACCATGGGAAATGGAAAACTGTACATTCGGGTAAAGTTCCAGAAAATGGGGGATGCACGTCAGCACCAGCCGATGATTTTCCATCACTTTAAGCCTTAAAGGGCCCGCTATTTCCGTTTCAGCGCCCATCACCACCCGAACGCCGCTGTCTAAGTCTTCCAGAATGCGGTTCACATACTCCAGAAACAATTTTCCCTGGTCATTTAAAAAAACTCTTCCGTTTCTGCGGTCAAACAGCTTTGCATCACCCAGCTCCCGTTCCAGACGCTGTATGGTCTGGGACATGGAGGACTGAGGAATCCTGTAAAAATTTGCTGCACCGGTGATGCTTCCCAATTTCGCTACCGTCTGAAAATAGCGCAGCTGAAGTAATTCCATAAACGCTTTCTCTCCTATCTAACCATTTTTCATCTGCCCGTTCTTCATTTGACCGTTTCTCATTTGACCGGGTGAAGCGGTTCCTGACCGTTCAGCACCCGAATGATGGACTGAGCGCTGATGATTCCGGCGTTATAGTTTGTCTCGAAAGTAAGTGCGGAAACATGCGGCGCCAGCACCGTATTTTCCTGGCCAAACAACGGATTGTCTTCCTTTACAGGTTCTGCCTCATAGACATCCAGCGCTGCACCGGAAAGCTTCCTGTTCCGCAGCGCATCTAAAAGCGCTGCCTCATCCACCAGGCTGCCCCGGGAGGTATTCACCAGATATGCACCATCCTTCATCTTTCCTATGGTTTCTTCATTGATCATATGCCTCGTTTCGGGTGTTGCGGGCAAGTGCAGGGAGACAATATCACTGGAAGCAAGCAGTTCATCCATACTCACCGCCTTTGCTCCCAACTGCCTGCACCGCTCCCTGTTCACAAATGGATCGTATACCAAAAGCTCTGTATCAAATCCGGACAAAAGCTCTGCAAGACGCATGCCGATTCTTCCAAATCCCACAATTCCCACCGTCTTATGACTTAACTCACAGGCCGGAAAACGGGACCAGCACCCATTTCTTACGGCGCTGTCATAGCGGGGGAGGTTTTTTAACATGCCCAAAATCAGGGTGAGGGCAAATTCCGCCACCGCGTTGTGATTTTCAATCACGCCCACCTGAATGCCGGCGCTGCGCATGGCGTCCAGATCAAAATTGTCCAGTCCCACGCCGAAGCGGATGATGACCTTACATTCTTTCGCCGCGGCGACCATGTCCGCGTCATAGTTTTCGGTTCCGGCCACAATGCCGAAGACATCGCTGAGCATGGCTTTCTGCGCTTCTGCGCTCAGCTTCTCTCCCGTATCGTTGCAGACCAGCTCAAATCCTGCATCGATCAGCATCTGTTTAGCTTCCTGACAAACCAGCGTGCTGTGATGGCAGAACGGAAATGCCACCTTAGGTTTCATATGAGCCTCCTTTTTTGAAAAAAATATCCTTAGAGGGCGAAAATTTTCGTTTCCTCTGAGGATATCATAGCGTGTTTTACATTCTTTGTAAAATATATATCAAGTTATGTTTCCATAACTTTAACAGTATGAGATTAGTTCAGCCATGCAAACTTGGTCTGATATGGCGAGTGAACTTAGGTACCAAGGGCATATTTGGTATTTTTCTCCCGAAAAACCCCAAAACTTCCCCTTTTTCTATTTTTATGTAAACCAAAAGGGTATATAGGTTCAAATACTATCACAATACCCCGCTCTGTACTATTTTGCGGGGTACTCAAGCTACTTTTGAATCTATATACCCTCTGTTCTCATAAATCAGCATTTTTTTCGCATCAAACAGGGTATTTCAAGCTTTTTTCAAGCTATATACCCCATGGGGTGCCCTATTACCATGCGCAATACAGTGCACCTCCGGGCGCTTCCAATTGCATGCGCAGTACACCGCAGCTTCATCCGCAGCGCGCCATGGCTTCATCCGCAGCGCGCACGGCTTCATCCGCAGTACGCCGCAGCTTCATGCACATATGCGCTGTGCCAGGCACTTCAGCCATTATGCATCGCCCAAAGAATTTTCTTACAGTCTCCGAATCCGCGCAAGCGCCTCAATCGTGCTTTCCTTCGTGCCGAAAGCGGTCAGACGGAAGAATCCTTCTCCGCTGGCGCCAAAGCCGGAGCCGGGGGTGCCGACCACCTGTACTTCGTGCAGGAGTTTGTCAAAGAATTCCCAGGAGGTCAGGCCATCCGGCGTTTTTAACCAGATATAGGGAGCGTTAACACCACCGTAAGCAGTAAAACCGGCATCTGCTAATCCTTCCCGGATCAGGCGGGCATTTTCCATGTAGTAGGCAACCTGCGCCTGCAGCTGCTTTTTGCCTTCTTCGGAATAAACCGCTTCTCCGGCGCGCTGTACGATGTAGGGAGCGCCGTTATACTTTGTGCCGTGTCTTCTGTTCCAGAGGCTGTGAAGGCTGACGCCATTGCATACCAGTTCCTTCGGAATGACGGTGTACCCCAGACGCAGTCCGGTAAATCCTGCATTTTTGGAAAAGCTGTGCATTTCGATGGCGCAGGTTCTTGCTCCTTCGCATTCATAGATGCTGTGGGGAATGCCGGGTTCGGAAATGTATGCTTCATAAGCGGCATCGTATAAAATCACGGAGCCGTTTTTATTGGCGTAATCCACCCAGGCCTGCAGCGCATCCTTTGTAATGGCAGCGCCGGTAGGGTTATTGGGAAAGCACAGATAAATCATGTCCGGCACTTCATTCGGAAGCTCGGGCGCAAAGCCATTTTCTTCCGTACAGGGCATGTAAATGAGCTGATTAAAACCGCCGATAGCCTGATCAAAGCTGCCCGCTCTGCCGGCCATCACGTTGGTATCCACATAAACGGGATAAACCGGATCACAAACCGCCACCTTATTGTCGATGCCGAAAATCTCCTGAATATTTCCCACATCGCATTTCGCGCCGTCGGAAACAAAAATTTCATCCGCGTCGATCTGACAGCCTCTTGCCTGATAATCATTTTTCGCAATGGCGCTGCGCAAAAATTCATACCCCTGCTCGGGCCCATAACCATGAAAGCCTTCCGGGGTTCCCATCTCGTCCACCGCTTTATGCAATGCTTCGATGATCACAGGTGCCAGAGGCTGGGTCACGTCACCGATCCCAAGGCGAATGATGTTTGCCTGGGGATTTTCTTCTTTATAGGCTGCCACTTTTTTGGCAATGTTGGAAAAAAGATAGCTGCCCTGTAACTTTAAGTAATTATCATTAATTGTAAACATTTTTTATTCTGCCTTTCCTGATAAAGTATGCTGTGCTGACCATTAAAACTGCCCTGCATCATGTAAATTCATACCGCGAAATGACGGACTCCTGCGCCCTACATCACTGCAGTTGTCGTCAGCCTTCATAGATCAACAGCAGGATCATCTGTGCCGTCTCTACCATATTTGTGCCGGAATCCATGCTGCATTTTTGAATATAGCGAAATGCCTCCTCTTCGGACATATGGTTTCTTTCCATCAACACCCACTTCGCATTATTGATATAGTTCTGCTCCTGCTCTGTCCGCTTTTTGGGCATCGTCTTTTTCTTTTTCAGACGCCGCTCCAGCTGCGCAAGCATCATCTCCACCGTGCTCACCAGATCATGAGGTTTGATCGGATAAGTCAGGGCGATCATGCCCCGGGGACAGTTTCCCACCTCAGCGGCAGAAGAAAGCAAAAGCATTTCAAAATAATCGGGCAGATATTGTGCCAGCTGGGTATAGTGCATATCCGGCAGCCTGTAGCTGCAGATCACCACACCGCTGTCCAGCTGGTGGACTTTTGAAAGAACGCCGGAGGCCGTCGTACAGAGTGCAGCAGTATCCAATCCGCGCCGGCTCAAAATGCTGCGGATCTGTTTTGCATCTTCCATCTTTGGCAAAACAACTATTATGCTGCTCATATAAGCCCCCCAATTCAGGTGCGATACAGATATTTCTCAACTTCCCATTCAGAAACCTGGGACATGTACTCGTTCCACTCCGCTTTTTTTGCATTGGTATAAAGCTGCACGAAATCTCCTCCGAGCACATTTTTCATAAAGGAATCCTGTTCCATGATAGAAACGGCTTCATAGAGGGTTTCCGGCAGATGTGCAATGCCCGCCAGTGTCTTTTCCTCCTGTGTGCGCTCTTCAAAGCGGAATGCCGCTTCTGCACCGGGATCAATTTTTCTCTCAATGCCGTCCAGTCCTGCCGCAAGGCATACTGTCAGCGTCAGATAAGGATTGGAGGCAGGATCCGGGAAACGCAGTTCGATTCTTGTATCCTCCTGCCGAAGAACGGGCACACGAATCAGCGTATTCTGATTTCTCGTGGTCCAGATGATATCTCTGGGCGCTTCAAAGCCGGAATTTAATCTCTTGTAGGAGTTGACAAGGGGGTTTGTCACAGCGCACATCGCTCTTGCATGTGCCATCACGCCGCCCATAAACCATTTTGCTTCCTGGCTTAATCCATCCGGACTTTCGGGATCAGAAAACAGATTTTTTCCGTCTTTAAAAAGAGAGATGTTCAGATGCATACCGGAACCTGCCGCACCGGCTCTGGGCTTGGGCATAAAGGTAGCGTGCAGTCCGAATCTCTTTGCGGTGGAGCGCACCGCATTTTTAAAGGTAACGATCTTATCGGCGGTTTCCATCGCCTCTGCATAAACAAAATCAATCTCATGCTGTGCCGGTGCACCTTCGTGATGAGATGATTCGATTTCAAATCCCATCTCTTCCAGCGTCAGCACAATCTCTCTTCTGGCATTCTCTCCCAGATACAGCGGGCTGTTGTCCATGTATCCCGCTTCATCATGGGTCACGGTCGTGGGAATCCCATTTTCATCTGTATGAAATAAAAAGAATTCGCATTCCGGATCCACATAAAATGTATATCCCAGATCATCCGCCTTTTTCACCGTTTTTCTTAAAATTTCGCGGGAACTAACAGCAAGTGGAGTGCCGTCGGCTCTGCATACATCGCATAACAGTCTGGCAACCTTTCCCTGCTGAGGCCGCCATGGCAGAATCACAAAGGTGTCCAGATCGGGACATAAAAACATATCTTCTTCGCCCCTGCGCAGGTTTCCATACATGGAGGAACCGTCAAATACATATTTTTTGTTGATCACCTGTTCCAGCTGGCTTGCTGTGACTGCCACATTTTTCAATGTGCCGAACATATCCGTAAACTGCAGGCGGATAAATTCCACATCTTCCTCTTCCACCAGATTTAAAATTTCAGCTTTTGTTCTCATGAATAACTCTCCCTCGGAATAAGGCAGGACCATCGCTCTTTGCTTTCCTCCGCATCATTTTATGCGAAGGTCAGCCCAAAAAGACAGCCTGCCTCCTTTTTCTTTTCTTATTGCCAGACAACGGCTCAGAACCGCTGCAGTGCATGCATTACAGTTCGGAGTAGCCCATCAGGGATTCATCCACCGCTTTTGCAGCCGCTCTGCCTTCCGCAATGGCCCAGACCACAAGGGACTGCCCTCTGTGCATGTCGCCGGCGGTAAAAACGCGCTCTGCGCTTGTCTGATATTCACCGCTTTTTGTGTCCACGTTGGTTCTGCCATTACATTTTACACCAAAACTGTCCGGCACGTAAACCTCTGATCCGAGAAATCCCGCTGCAATCAGCACCAGATCGACAGGAATTTCCTTTTCGGTACCTTCCACCGGCACCATATTCATTCTTCCGGTCTTTTCATCCTTTTTGGGGGTCAGGCTCACGATTTTGGCTGCACACACATTGCCGTCTTTGTTCTTCTTAAATTCCGTCACAGTTGTCTGATAAATGCGGGGATCATGGCCAAACTGATCGATGGCCTCTTCCTGGCCGTAATCGGTTTTTAACACCTTGGGCCATTCGGGCCAGGGATTGCTCTGTGCTCTGCATTCCGGCGGTTTGGGCATCATTTCCAGCTGAGTTACACTGGCTGCCCCAAGACGAATCGCCGTGCCCACACAGTCATTGCCGGTATCACCGCCGCCGATGACCAGCACATTTTTGCCCTTTGCCAGTTCATAGGGAATCTTTGTAAAATCGCTGTCCAGAAGCGTTTTTGTCACTTCCGATAAAAAATCCACCGCAAAACGAATACCTTTTGCTTCTCTTCCGGGCACTTTGATATCTCTGGGATTGGAAGCGCCGCAGGCCAGAACAACACGGTCATACTGTTTTAACAGTTCTTTTCCGGTGATATCCTTTCCTACATTTACATTGCAGACAAATTTGATGCCGGATTCCTCCATCAGTTTGATTCTTCTGTCAATAACGCTTTTTTCCAGCTTCATATTGGGAATGCCGTAACGAAGCAGGCCGCCCGGTCTGTCGCTTCTTTCATAGACGGTCACGCTGTGTCCCCGGCGATTCAGCTGCTGTGCCGCTGCCAGTCCTGCGGGACCGCTTCCGATGACTGCAACTTTTTTACCGGTGCGGACTTTGGGCGCATCCGCCTTCACCAGACCGTTGGCATAAGCATATTCAATGACTGCCCTCTCATTTTCCTTTGTGCTCACCGGTGCGGAATGCAGGCCGCAGGTGCAGGCTGCCTCACACAGAGCCGGACAGACTCTGGACGTAAATTCCGGGAAGCAGTGAGTCTTTGACAGACGCACATATGCCTGCTCCCAGTTTCCGTGATACACCAGATCATTGATTTCCGGAACCAGATTATGAAGGGGACATCCGGAAGCCATGCCGGCAATCATCACGCCCGCCTGGCAGAAGGGCACGCCGCATTCCATGCAGCGCGCCCCCTGAAGTCGCTGCTCTTCCAGGGGCAGTTCTTTATGAAATTCCTTAAAATCTCTGATTCTGTCAGCAGGTGCCACAACAGGGCCGCACTGACGTTCATATTCTAAAAATCCTGTCGGTTTTCCCATTACTCTTTCCCTCCGGCTGTGCTCGCATAAAATGCTTCAATCTGCGCTTCTTCTCTGCTCATGCCCTGTTCTTCAAACTGAGAAGACAGCTGCATCAGTTTCTTATAATCCCCGGGAATAATCTTTTTAAACTTCGGCAGATATTCTTTGAAATTTTCCAGCACTTCCTTACCTTTTACAGAGCCTGTATTTGCCACATGGGCTTCGATCATGCTCCTTAATTCTTCCTGATCGAACTTGGTTTCCACCTTTTCCATCAGTACCATTTCCTTGTTCAGGTTGCGGTACAGGCAGTTTTTCTCATCCAGCACATAGGCCACGCCTCCGCTCATGCCGGCTGCGAAGTTCTTTCCTGTAGGACCTAAAACGACTGCACGGCCGCCGGTCATGTATTCACAGCCATGCTCGCCGACACCTTCCACCACTGCGGTGGCGCCGGAGTTTCTCACGCAGAAACGTTCGCCTGCCACACCTGCAATATAAGCTTCGCCGCTTGTCGCACCATAGAGTGCAACGTTGCCGATAATAATGTTTTCATGAGGCACAAATTTTGCATTTTCAGGCGCATAAACCACCAGCTTGCCGCCGGATAAGCCTTTGCCAAAGTAATCGTTGGAATCGCCGCACAGAGAAAGTGTCAGTCCTTTGGGCAAAAATGCGCCGAAGCTCTGTCCGCCGGCACCCTCGCAGTTAATCCTGATGGTGTCTGTCGGCAGACCTTCCGGATGCTTTCTGGTGATCTCTGCACCAAGCAGGGTTCCGAAGGTTCTGTCGATATTGGTCAGTTTCACGCTGAATTCTTTCTTGGTACCGTTTGCAATGGCATTCTGCAAATCCTTTTTCTTTAAAAGAACCGCTTCATCTTTTGTGGTTTCCAGTTTAAAGTCATATACGCTTGCAGGATCAAAGACGCTTAATTTTCTGTCCGCCACAGGCGCACCGGTTAAAATGCGGCTCAAATCCACCTTAGCATCCCGTCCGGTCAGACCTTCTTTTTTCTTTAACAGATCCGTGCGGCCAACCATTTCATCCACAGTGCGCACACCCAGTTTTGCCATATATTCCCGAAGCTGTTTCGCGATGAAAATCATGAAGTTTTCCACATATTCGGGCTTACCGATAAAGCGCTTTCTCAGCTCCGGATTCTGGGTTGCAATGCCCATGGGGCAGGTATCCAGGTTGCAGACACGCATCATCACACAGCCTAAGGTTACCAGGGGAGCAGTGGCAAATCCAAATTCTTCCGCGCCCAAAAGTGCAGCAATCGCCACATCACGGCCGCTCATGAGCTTACCGTCTGTCTCGATCATGACGCGATTTCTTAAGCCGTTTGCCAGCAGTGTCTGATGGGTTTCCGCAAGTCCAAGCTCCCAGGGAAGCCCTGCATTGTGGATGGAGCTTAAAGGCGCTGCGCCGGTCCCGCCGTCATAGCCGGAAATCAGTACCACCTGTGCGCCCGCCTTTGCCACGCCGGCAGCGACGGTGCCCACACCGGCTTCCGAAACCAGTTTCACGGAAATACGTGCATATTTATTTGCATTTTTCAAATCGTAGATCAGCTGTGCCAGATCTTCGATGGAATAGATATCATGATGCGGTGGAGGGGAAATCAGGCTCACGCCGGGTGTGGAGTGACGGGTTTTGGCGATCCAGGGGTATACCTTTTTCGCGGGCAGATGTCCGCCTTCTCCGGGCTTTGCGCCCTGTGCCATTTTGATCTGAATTTCCTTTGCGCTCACCAGATAGCGGCTGGTCACGCCGAAACGTCCGCTCGCCACCTGCTTGATGGCGGAGCTTCTGTCATGGTCTGTGCCCGCCGATTCCAGACGTTCATCGCTTTCACCGCCTTCACCGCTGTTGGACTTGCCGTGAAGGTGATTCATGGCAATCGCCAGGGCCTCATGGGCTTCTTCGGAAATGGAACCATAGGACATAGCGCCGGTTTTGAAGCGTTTTACAATGGATTCCACGCTTTCCACTTCATCAAGCGCCACCCCTTCTTCCGGATAGTTAAAATCCATCAGGCTTCTTAAATAACCTGTATTTTCTCCGTCAATGAGCTTCGTATACTCTTTGAATTTTTCGTAATCGCCCTCTCTTGTTGCCTGCTGCAGAAGGTGAATGGTCTGCGGATTGTATCGGTGTTCCTCACCCTGACTGCGCATTTTGTGACGGCCAAAGGAGGACAGGGTCAGATCGGTGGCCAAGCCCAGCGGATCAAAAGCCCTGGAATGCTGGGCATCTGTCTGTGCTGCGATGTCCTTTAAGGTAATGCCCCCCACCCGGCTGACCGTGCCGGGGAAGTATTGATCAATCACTTCTTTGGAAATGCCGATTGCCTCAAAGATTTTGCTGCCCTGATAAGACTGAATGGTGGAAATCCCCATCTTGGAAGCAATTTTTACAATGCCCTGCAAAATGGCATGGTCATAGTCTTCCACTGCGGCATAATAGTCTTTGTTCAAAAGACCGTCCTCCACCAGTTCTGCGATGGTAGAATGGGCCAGATAAGGATTCACCGCGCTGGCGCCATATCCCAGAAGCGCAGCAAAATGGTGCACTTCACGGGGTTCGCCGGATTCCAGAATGATGGAAAGGGCGGTACATTTTTTCGTCTGTACCAGGTGCTTATGCACTGCGGAAACTGCCAGCAGGGAAGGGATTGCAACGTGATTTTCATCCACCCCTCTGTCGGAAAGCACCAGGATATTGGCACCGTCTCTGTAGGCCTTGTCAACTTCCACAAACAGATGGTCCAGCACTCTCTCCATAGGTGTGCTCTTGTAGAAAATAATCGGCACCACAGCCACCTTGAAACCGGGCTTTTTCATGGTTTTGATTTTTAACAGATCCAGATCGGTGAGGATCGGATTGTTGATTTTTAATACCTGACAGTTTTCAGGTCTTTCTTCCAGGAGATTACCGTTCTTACCCACATATACGGTGGTGGAAGTTACGATTTTTTCACGAACCGCATCGATCGGCGGATTGGTTACCTGTGCAAACAGCTGTTTGAAGTAATAAAACAGCGGCTGATATTCCTTGGACAATACCGCAATCGGCGTATCCACGCCCATGGCGCCGATCTGTTCGGTGCCGTTTAATGCCATGGTATAGATGGAGTTTCTGTATTCTTCATACGCATAGCCGAAAGCTTTCTGCTGACGGGCACGCTGCTCTTTTGTAAAAGAAGGAATCTTTTCGTTGGGGATTTTCAGGTCGCCCAGTTCCACCAGGTTGGAATCCAGCCACTCGCCGTAGGGCTCTTTGTCCGCATAAGATTCTTTGATTTCTTCATCGGAAAGCACGCAGCCTTTTACGGTATTGACAAGCAGCATTTTTCCGGGATGAAGACGTTCCTTTTTCAAAATGTGATCCGCAGGCAAATCCAGCACCCCTACTTCAGAGGAAAGAATCAGCCTGTCATCATCCATGATATAGTAGCGGGAAGGACGCAGACCGTTTCTGTCCAGCACAGCCCCCATCAGATCGCCGTCGGAAAACAGAATGGAGGCAGGGCCGTCCCAGGGTTCCATCATGGTTGCGTAATACTGATAAAAATCGCGTCCTTCCTGGGAGATGGTATCGTTGTGCGCCCAGGGCTCCGGAATGGTGATCATTACCGCCAGAGGCAGTTCCATGCCGCTCATCACCAGAAATTCCAGCGTGTTATCCAGCATGGCAGAGTCAGATCCATTGGTGTTCACCACGGGCAGCACCTTTGTCATATCGTCTGCGGACAGCTTTGTTGCGGACATGGTTTCTTCCCGGGCCAGCATCTTATCCGCATTGCCCTTGATGGTGTTAATTTCGCCGTTATGCACGATGAAACGGTTCGGATGAGCGCGCTCCCAGCTGGGATTTGTGTTGGTGGAAAAACGGGAGTGCACAATGGCGATTGCGGAATCGTAATCAGCATCCTGCAGGTCCAAAAAGAAAGTGCGCAGCTGATCCACCAAAAACATACCTTTATATACAATTGTTCTGCTGGAAAGAGAGGGCACATAGGTGTTGTCATTGCTCTGTTCAAATACCCGACGAACCACATAGAGCTTGCGGTCAAAATCCAGACCTTTTTCCACGGATTCAGGCTTTTTCACAAAGCCCTGACAGATCACAGGCATACACTCTCTGGCTTTATGGCCAAGAACCTGAGGCGCTGTAGGCACATCTCTCCATCCCAAAAATTCCATGCCTTCTTTTTCCACGATGATTTCAAACATCTTTTTGGCCTGGCTGCGTTTTAACTCATTTTGCGGGAAGAAAAACATACCGATACCGTATTCTCTTTCTTCTCCGATCAAAATCCCGCTCTGGGCACACACCTTTTTGAAAAAACAATGGGAAATCTGGGTCAGAATACCAACACCGTCACCGGTTTTTCCTTCCGCATCCTTGCCGGCGCGGTGCTCCAGATTTTCCACGATTTTGAGTGCATCGGCCACGATCTGATGGCTCTTTTTTCCTTTTATATTCACTACGGCACCGATACCGCAGTTGTCATGTTCAAAAGTGGGGCTGTAAAGTCCCTGTTCTTTCATTTGCTGCATTTGTGTCTGGCTCATATCTTTCCTCTTTTCCTGCCGTCTTACACGACATTTCGATCAGCGACCTGTCTGGCATCCTCGTACGCGACTGCGGCTTTAATCAGTCCCTTAAACAAAGGATGAGCGAGATTTGGTCTGGATTTGAATTCCGGATGGGCCTGTGTGGCGATAAAGAAAGGATGGTCTTTTAACTCGATCATTTCTACGATTCGGCCATCCGGTGAAAGTCCGGAAAGCACCATGCCGTTTTTCTCCAAAATATCTCGATAATCATTGTTTACTTCATACCGATGTCTGTGTCTTTCTGAAATCTGAGCAGTTCCATATAAATCATATGCAAGACTTTCTTCCTTAATTATACAGGGATAAGCCCCCAGCCTTAAGGTACCGCCCAGATTTTCCACACCGTTTTGTTCCGGCATCAGCGCAATCACCGGATCGGGCGTATCAGGTTCCAGTTCTATGCTGGCAGCCTTGGGAAGGCCCGCCACGTTTCTGGCAAATTCCACAATGGCCAGCTGCATGCCCAGGCACAGTCCCAAAAACGGAATTTTATGCTTTCTGGCATAACTGATCGCCAGAATCTTTCCTTCTGTACCTCTCTGTCCAAATCCGCCGGGGACCAAAATACCGTCCACATCATGTAAATATTCTTCCAGATTTTCCGGAATCAATTCCTCCGCATCGATCCAGCGGATGTTCACCTGTGTCCGATTGGCAATGCCGCCGTGTCTTAACGCTTCTGCAACGCTTAAATAAGCATCATGGAGCGCCACATATTTTCCCACCAGACCGATGGTAATTGTTTTTGTGGAATGATGAAGGTTGTCCACCATTTCCATCCAGTCACTCAAATCCGGTTTCGGACAGGGAATATGAAGGCATTCACAAACAGCCTGCGCCAGGTGCTCTTCTTCCAGCATCAGGGGCACTTCATACAAAGAAGGAGCATCCAGATTCTGCAGCACATGCTCTTTTTTCACATTACAAAACAGTGCAATTTTTTCTTTCATCTTATCGTCCACCGGATAATCGGAACGACATACCAAAATGTCGGGCCAGATTCCCATGCTCTGTAAGGATTTCACGCTCATCTGAGTGGGCTTTGTCTTCATTTCACCGGAAGCTTTCAGGTAAGGAATCAGCGTCACCTGAATCAGGATCGCATTTTCTCTTCCTTTTTCCGCCTGAAACTGACGGATGGCTTCCAGAAACGGCTGACTTTCGATATCCCCTACCGTGCCGCCCACCTCAATGATGGAAATTGTCATTTCATCCGGCGATTTTTCTTTATAAAAACGGGATTTAATTTCGTTGGTAATATGAGGGATGACCTGTACCGTACCGCCGCCGTAGTCACCGTGGCGCTCCTTATTCAGTATAGACCAGTAAATCTTACCGGTAGTCACATTTGAATTGAAGTCGAGACTTTCATCGATAAAGCGCTCGTAATGTCCCAGATCCAGGTCCGTTTCGGTACCGTCATCCGTCACGAACACTTCGCCGTGCTGTATGGGGTTCATCGTACCGGGATCTACATTGATATAAGGATCAAACTTCTGCATCGTCACATGATAGCCTCTGGCTTTGAGCAAACGGCCCAACGATGCTGCGGTGATTCCTTTTCCCAGGCCGGACACTACGCCGCCTGTAACAAAGACGTATTTTACTGCCATACTCTCCTCCTTATGTTCCCTGCAAAGTGAAAATAGTGCGCGTTTTACGCGATGGGAAGTCCGGAGGACTTTCCTATCGTATAAAAAAGGCGTCAAAGAAACCTGTATTCACAGGTACTTTGACGCCTTTGTCAATTCAACGCTATTCAAAAAACAAATCATTTTTTCATGCGGTATAGTTTAAACTATTTATTTTCATTTGTAAAGTCTTTTTTTTATTTTCCCATGAAAGGCATACTATTGCATTGTACAAAAATCAGTACAATATTTTTTTTAAAAACCTCTTGACATTTTTCTTTTTGACGTGTATCCTACGATGCATAAAGCAAAGGCGCTTTGGAAGATGATTCCAGGGCGCCTTTTTCGTTTTAACAAAGAGATGATGCGCCAAGCGTAACATCCATTGTTTGTCCGGCTGCGAGCCAGGCAGATCCTTGATCTGATATCTGGCACCGACAACAGGGTAGGCCGGCGAACCGGACATGAAAATCGAAAGGAGAAAAAGTTATGGCAAAAAGTATTCCCGAACTCTACGGCAGTCTCGTATTCAACGATAAGGTGATGCGCGACAAGCTTCCGAAAGACATTTATAAGGCATTAAAGAAAACCATCGAAAACGGTACTCACCTGGAACTGGACGTTGCAAACTCCGTTGCAGTTGCGATGAAGGAGTGGGCTGTTGAAAACGGTGCAACACATTTCACCCACTGGTTCCAGCCCATGACAGGTTTCACCGCAGAAAAGCATGACAGCTTCATCAGCCCCATCGGCGATGGCCAGATTATCATGGATTTCTCCGGCAAGGAACTGGTAAAGGGCGAACCCGATGCTTCCAGCTTTCCCTCCGGCGGCTTAAGAGCAACCTTTGAGGCAAGAGGCTATACAGCATGGGATCCTACCTCTCCCGCATTCATCAAGGATGGAACCTTATATATTCCCACCGCTTTCTGCTCCTACAGCGGCGAAGCGCTGGATAAGAAAACTCCTCTGCTTCGTTCCATGGAGGCCTTGAATAAAGCAGCTACCAGAATCCTGAATCTGCTGGGCCAGACCGATGTGACCGGTGTTTCCACCACAATCGGACCCGAACAGGAATATTTCCTGATCAATAAGGATCTTTACGAACAGAGAAAAGACCTGATCTTTACCGGCAGAACGCTGCTGGGTGCAATGCCTCCCAAGGGTCAGGAAATGGAAGATCATTACTTCGGCGCTTTAAAGCCCCGCGTAGCAGCTTTCATGCATGATCTGGATGAAGAGCTCTGGAAGTTGGGCATTCCTGCCAAAACCAAACATAACGAAGTGGCTCCTTCCCAGCATGAGCTGGCACCCATTTTCGATACTGCAAACATCGCGGTTGATCACAACCAGCTGACCATGGAAATCATGAAAAAAGTTGCTGACAAACACGGACTGGTTTGCCTGCTTCACGAAAAACCTTTCGATGGCATCAACGGTTCCGGCAAACACAACAACTGGTCCATGGTTACAAACACCGGCGTAAACCTTCTGGATCCCGGCCGCACTCCTGCTGAGAATATTCAGTTTCTGGTATTTTTGATGGCTGTCATCAAGGCAGTTGATGAATATGCAGATCTGATGCGTGTTTCCGTAGCAAGCGCAGGCAACGATCACAGACTTGGCGCGAACGAAGCACCTCCGGCAATCGTATCCATTTTCCTGGGCGATGAACTGACAGCAGTTTTAGATTCCATCGAAAACGATACTTTCTTCGGAAAGCATCAGAAAGTGCAGATGGAAACCGGAGCAGCCGTACTTCCTCATTTCTTTAAGGATAATACCGACAGAAACCGTACCTCACCTTTTGCTTTTACGGGCAATAAATTTGAATTCCGTATGCTGGGTTCCTCCATTTCCGTTGCCGGTCCCAATATCGTACTTAATACCGCAGTGGCAGAGGCCCTTAGCCAGTTCTATGATGAACTGAAAGATACCCCTGCTGACAAGATGGATGAAGCGGTTCACGCTCTTGTAAAACGCGCTATCTTAAAGCACAAGAAGATCATCTTCAACGGCAACGGCTACACGGATGAGTGGGTTGAGGAAGCCGAAAAACGCGGTCTTTACAACTTAAAGTCCACGCCCGAAGCACTGCCCAGCTTTATTGCTGAAAAAAATGTCAAGCTGTTCACCAGCCATAAGATCTTTACAGAAGGCGAAATCTTCTCCAGATATGAAATTCTGCTGGAGAACTACTGCAAGACACTTCACATCGAAGCAAAGACTCTGCAGGATATGATCCGCCGCGAATTTTTACCCGCTCTGATGGAGTACACAGATGAAGTTACCTGCTCCATTTCCGGCAAAAAGGCTGTTGCTGATCTTCCCTGCGTTGCAGAAACCAAGCTGCTCACAAAGCTTGCAGGTTACTATGAAGCGCTCTATGAAGCTGAAGAAAAGCTGGAAGCTGATACAAAGACAGCAGAAGGTCTGGACAACATGCTTGAAGCTGCAAAATTCTATCATGAAACAGTTCTGGCTGACATGGATGCCATCCGCAGCGTAGCTGATGCCGCAGAGGTATATCTGCCTGACAGCATCCTTCCTTATCCGAACTATGAGACACTGCTCTTCTCCGTATAAAAGCGGTTCCTGCTGATTATGCTCAGCATTCTCTTTATCAGGAAGGAAAAGACATCATGTCCATACAAGCACTGGAAAATGATAAACTAAAAGAGGCATGCGGCGTGTTCGGGATTTTTAATCCCGACGGCAGCGCCGCTGCTCCTTCCATATATTATGGTTTGTGTGCATTGCAGCACAGAGGTCAGGAAGCAGCCGGCATCGCAGTGTGTGATACCTTCGGTCCCAGAGGGAATGTTTCTTCTCACAAAGCCATGGGACTTGTAAGTGAGGTTTTTCACCCTGACACCTTAAGTTTGCTGCACGGCAATATCGGCATCGGTCATGTCCGCTATTCCACAACAGGAGCAAGCATCCCCGAAAATGCACAGCCTCTGGTTTTGAACTATTTAAAAGGTACACTGGCATTGGCCCATAACGGCAATATCACCAATGCGGATGAAATCAGAGCGCAGATGGAAGAAAACGGAGCGATATTTCATACCACTACGGATTCCGAAGTCATTGCCTACTGTATCGCAAGGGAACGTCCTCATGTAAAATGTGTGGAGGATGCGATTTTTGAAACAGCCGGTAAAATAAAAGGCGGTTACGCCCTCGTCGTCATGAGTCCCAGAAAACTGATCGGCGTCCGTGATCCCTTTGGATTAAAACCGCTCTGCCTGGGGAAACGCAATGACAGCTACATACTCGCTTCAGAAAGCTGTGCACTCACCGCTGTGGATGCGGAATTTGTCCGCGATATCAATCCGGGAGAAATCATCACCATTGATAAAAACGGCATTCATTCCGATTACCGACTGACCCAGGAAAAGCATGCACACTGTATTTTTGAATACATCTATTTTGCCCGACTGGATTCCAGGATGGACAAAATCAACATATATGACGCAAGAATCCGTGCCGGATGGGCACTTGCAAACTCTTATCCGGTGGAAGCGGATCTTGTCACCGGAGTTCCTGACTCCGGTCTGGCAGCTGCAATGGGATATGCACAGGCTGCAGGCCTGCCGTTTGCCCTTGCATTTCATAAAAACAGTTATGTGGGAAGGACTTTCATCAAACCCACCCAAAGGGAGCGTGAATCAGCTGTCCATTTAAAGCTGAGCGTCCTGGAAAGCGTTGTAAAAGGAAAAAGGCTCGTCCTGATCGATGACTCCATTGTTCGCGGAACCACAATCGCAAACCTCATCAGCATGCTCAGGAAAGCCGGAGCAAAGGAAGTCCACGTACGCATCAGCTCCCCTCCTTTTTTATACCCGTGTTATTACGGAACCGATGTTCCCAGTAACGACCAGCTGATTGCCTCTTCCCACACAGCCAAACAGATCTGTGCACAAATTGGCGCAGATTCCCTCGGTTATATGAAACTGGAAGATTTAAAACAGATGACCGGGGACCTACCACTTTGTAAAGCGTGTTTTGACAACCACTACCCTGTATAACTCTCCCCTTTGGTTGTCAGGCATTCTTTAAATAGAGTAAAACCGTTTATCCTTTTTACTCACCCTTTGCGGACCGACTTCAAAACCCCTGCAAAGTTTCAAAAGGTCGGTTCGCACCCCTTTACTGTAATGGTTACGCAGTATATCTGAAAACGCAAAGGCGCGTTCTTTTCTCTCCCCCCTGATTGAGAAAAGACGCGCCTTTGTATTTTCAAAAAAGCAATTCCGTTAGCATTCAGGCACCCCCACTTACATAACAGCCTGTGGCTATAAAAAAGTAATATGAGGAGGAAAAAATTATGACAGAAGAAATTTTAAGTGCCGTAACCGGTGAAGTATTCAGTGTCTGGTTTTTGATTGGTGCTGCATTGGTATTCTGGATGCAGGCAGGTTTCGCAATGGTGGAGACAGGTTTCACCAGAGCAAAAAACGCAGGCAACATCCTGATGAAGAACCTGATGGACTTCTGTATCGGTACAGTAGTGTTCATCCTGATCGGCTTCGGCCTGCTGCTTGGTGAGGATATGTTCGGTTTTATCGGCAAACCCGGTCTTGATATCTTCACAGCATATGAAAACTTTGATTTTTCCAGTTTCGTATTTAACCTGGTATTCTGCGCAACCACCGCGACCATCGTATCCGGTGCCATGGCAGAAAGAACAAAGTTTTTATCCTATTGTATTTATTCCGCAATTATTTCCGCTTTGATCTACCCCATTGAAGCACACTGGATCTGGGGCGGCGGCTGGCTTGCACAGCTTGGCTTCCATGATTTTGCAGGTTCCTGTGCCATTCACATGGTAGGCGGTACCAGCGCACTGATCGGTGCAAAGATGCTGGGCGGACGTATCGGCAAGTTTGAAAAAGACAAAAACGGCAAAGTTGTAAAAGTAAACGCATTCCCCGGTCACAACCTGCCGATCGGATGCCTTGGTGTATTCATTCTGTGGTTTGGCTGGTACGGTTTCAACGGTGCAGCCTGCACGAGCGTAGATCAGCTGGCTTCCGTATTCCTTACCACAACGATTGCTCCCTCCCTCGCAACGGTATCCTGTATGATTTTTACCTGGATCAAGTACGGTAAGCCCGATGTTTCCATGTGCTTAAATGCTTCTTTGGCAGGTCTGGTAGCTGTTACAGCAGGCTGTGATGTGGTGGATGCCCTGGGCGCTTCCATCATCGGTATTGTAGCCGGTCTTTTAGTCGTATTCGGCGTATGGTTTTTGGATTATGTATTACATGTTGACGATCCGGTTGGTGCGGTTGCCGTTCACTTCTTCAACGGTATCTGGGGCACCATCGCAGTTGGTCTGTTTGCAACCACAACTGCTCCCGGCAACGACACCGTTGTTGGTCTATTCTACGGCGGCGGATTTACACAGCTTGGTCTGCAGCTTCTTGGCTTTATCACAGTTATCACATGGACTGCCATTACCATCACAATCGGCTTCTTAATCATTAAGGCAACTGTTGGACTTCGCGTTTCTGAAGATGAAGAAATCGTTGGTCTGGATTCCTGTGAGCACGGTCTTACTTCCGCATATGCAGGCTTCTCCATCATGGATATTTCCAACACCATGACAATGGATGTAAACGAAAACACAGATCTGGGAACTTCCGATTACGAGAAAGCTTCCGAAGTGCAGAAGGCAGCTGCAGTCAAAGTTGCACAGGCACCTGCTGCTGCAGATACCGGCATTTACAAAGTAGTCATTATCGCAAAGCTGTCCCGCTACGAAAAGATCAAGAAAGCCATGAACGATCTGGGTGTAACCGGCATGACCGTAACACAGGTTATGGGCTGTGGTATCCAGAAAGGCGCAGGCAGCATGTATCGTGGTGTTGAAGTCGATGCTACTCTGCTTCCGAAGGTTAAGATTGAAGTTGTTGTCAGCAAGATTCCGGTTGCAGATGTGATTGAAGCAGCTAAGAAGACGCTTTACACCGGTCATATCGGCGATGGCAAGATCTTCGTATACAACGTAAGTCAGGTCGTAAAAGTTCGTACCGGCGAAGAAGGCTTCGCAGCACTGCAGGATGTGGAATAAAGATAACGCGCAGGCATAACAAATATCCCCGTACCCCATGAGGCTTTGCGGTACGGGGTTTTTTATTGCTGTTTACCGGTGCTACTACTACAGTTCACAGTAACTTCTTGACTTTCAGACAGATTCGTGTATACTTCTAAGGGTAGAAAACATTTTCAAACTGAATATAATGTAAAAAGCAAAGGCGCTTTATCGGGGGAATTCTTTCGGTAATTGCGCCCTTTTTTATGTACTTTTTAAACAGGAGGAACAATTTATGTGCGGTATTGCAGGATATATCGGAAAACAGCAGGCAGCTCCTATCATTCTGGATGGACTGGCAAAACTGGAGTATCGGGGATATGATTCAGCCGGCGTGGCCGTTTTTGACGGTGAAAAAATACATATGGAAAAGGCCATGGGACGGCTGCGGGTACTGGATGAGATGACGCATCATGGCGCATCCATGCCCGGTTTTTGCGGTGTGGGGCATACCCGCTGGGCAACTCATGGCTGCCCTTCCGATACCAATGCGCATCCGCATATGAACGAAGAAAATACCATTGCGGTCGTTCACAACGGGATTATTGAAAACTATGGGAAATTAAAACAGCGTCTGGAAAAGAAAGGCTATCATTTCGCCTCTGAAACAGACACGGAGGTGCTTGCCCATATGCTCACCGAATATTATCATGGCGATCCTGTGGATGCCATCGAAAAGGTCATGCACCGCGTAGAGGGCTCTTACGCGCTGGGCATCATGTTTCTGGATCATCCGCACCATATCTATGCTGCCCGTAAGGACAGTCCGCTGATCGTGGGCGTCAGCGATGACGGCAAATTCATCGCTTCCGATGTCCCCGCCATCCTGCATTATACAAGAAATGTTTACTATATGGAAAATGAAGAAATTGCCTGTCTTTCCAACGAGCACACCCGTTTCTTCAACATCGACGGCGAATCCATCGAAAAGCAGCCCGTTACCATCGACTGGGATATCCACGCTGCGGAAAAAGGGGGCTATGAGCATTTCATGCTCAAGGAAATTCATGAACAGCCTAAAGCTGTCCGGGATACCATCTCTCCCCGCATCAGCAACAACGATATCGATCTGGGCGAACTTGGCCTCAGTGAAGAAGAAATCAGAAATCTGAAACATATTTCCATCGTGGCCTGCGGTTCCGCCTATCACACAGGTGTCACCGGCAAATATGTGCTGGAAAGCCTGGCAAGAATTCCCACCGAAACCGATCTTGCCAGTGAATTCCGCTACCGCAATCCCATTTACACCCCTGACTCGCTGGTAATCATCGTCAGTCAGTCCGGAGAAACCGCTGATTCACTGGCGGCCCTGCGGGATGCCAAAAAGCACAAAAGCAAGGTGCTGGCTATCGTCAACGTGGTAGGAAGTTCCATCGCAAGAGAGGCTGATTCGGTTCTCTACACCTGGGCAGGACCGGAAATCTCCGTTGCAACCACAAAGGCCTACAGCTGCCAGCTGGCTGTCTTCTATATGCTGGCCATGAAATTTGCCCGGATTCGGGGCACTATCTCACCGGAACAGTTTGCCAAACTGCTGGATGCGCTGAAGCTGCTGCCTGATCAGATTGAAACCCTGCTGTCCCAGAAGGAAAAAATACAGTTCTTCGCAAACCACTATCTGGCAACAGAGCATATTTTCTTCATGGGCAGAGGCATTGACTATGCCATTTCTCTGGAAGGCTCCCTGAAATTGAAGGAAATTTCCTATATTCACTCAGAAGCCTATGCAGCCGGCGAATTAAAACACGGCACGATCTCGCTGATGGAGGAAGGCACTCTGGTTGTGGCCATCGCTACCCAGGACATTCTCTATCCCAAGACAGTCAGCAATATCGTCGAGGTGAAAACCCGCGGTGCCTTTGTCATGGCACTGACTACGCTGAAACACAAGGACATGGAAAATTGTGCCGATTATGTCCTCTATGTGCCGGAAACGGAAAATCCATTCATGGGCTCTCTTGCCATCATCCCGCTGCAGCTGTTTTCCTACTATGTATCTCTGGGCAGAGGCTTGGATGTGGATAAACCGAGAAACCTGGCAAAATCCGTGACTGTGGAATAAAAAATAGGCTTCGCCTATTCAACTCCCCTGCCCCTCAATCTTGAGGGGTGGGGTTTCTTTTTGCTTCTTTTTCCCGTATAATAGTCTTATGAATATCTTACAAAATATTTTCACGGACTATTACGAAGAAATTTTAT